>NZ_JAKGBH010000007.1:0-146334 GCF_021532515.1 Pseudoalteromonas sp. PAST1
GAAGAGGCACAAGGGCGCGAATACATCAAAGGGCCGAGGTAGCTCCTCATTATGAGCCCGCATATAAGCACGCAGTCTGACAAAATTAACGAAGGGTATTGTGCAATAGGAGGAGTCCATATAAGGCGTTTTAACGCTGAACAGGTAGCAGCGGGTTTACCCCGCGTAATTTACAGTTTTATCTGTGAAGCGCGAAGCGCCTCGGTTTACTCTGTGGTTCAATATTATTTGCACAAAGAGAAGACAATGAAAAGTGAATGAGTAACCCAACAAAACCATCAATTTTTTAATAATTCCTCTTAAGCGCAGCGTCTCTTTTCCTCTTTGTGAGTATTCAGTGGATTACGCGATATAAAATCGCCGCTACACTCTTGCTAATCCGCAACTCGTGCCCCTAGATCCTTTCACCTGTATTCTTTTACAATGCATAAAATGACTTTTTTTAGAGAATGCGTTGAACTACTTGGCTCACCTTTATTTAGCACAACCGACGGCTGATTCACATTTTGGTAATTTGCTGGGGGACTTTGGTGGGCGTCGGTATTCTGCGCAGTTACCCAATACGGTTAAAAATGGCCTTGAAAATCATTATCTGGTTGATAGGTTTACTGACTCACATCCCCTTGTAAAAGAGGCTAAGCAGTACTTTTCGCCAGCACGTAAACGCTTTGCAAGTGTCGCCATTGATGTAGCGTTCGATCACTTTCTAATTCAGCATTGGCAGCGGTTTAATGACCAACCATTAGCTGAATTCAAACAGCACAGTTATAGGCTTTTAAATGCTAGGCAAGCCATGATGCCTTCGCGTATGCAGCAAGTTGTGACTAGTATGACCAACAATGATTGGTTTAAAGAATATGAAACACTCGATGGGGTCGGCCTTGCCCTTGATAACATCGCCAAGCGTATTCGCTTTGCTAATAACTTTGCAGGAGCCGCTGACGATATAGCCCGCCACTACCAACAATTAGACGCGGTATTTTTAACGTTTTTCCCTGAGCTGGTTGAGCATGTGAAGCAAATGGGTGTGGAAAAGCAAAAGCTTTAAGCTGGTAGGTTGGGTAGAACGGAGTGAAACCCAACAAGTTATCGAGTTAAAGGGAAAGATACGAGTTTCGAGGAACGAGATGCGAGTTATAGGAGGCGTTTTAACGCCGAACAAAAAAGTCGATTGGGCATGGAACCCCCTTACGAATCCAAAACCAACACTATGCTGCTAGCACCTACCACCTAGCACCTGTGATCATTCCTACGCGATATAAAATCGCTGCTACAATTTTGCTAACTTGCTAACTTGCTAACTTGCTAACTTGCTAACTTGCTAATTTGCTAACTTGCTAATTTGCTAACCCGCAACTCATCCCATTTAATCGTCTGGGCCTTTTAGGGTAAACACTAAATGCCTGCGCATGTCTTTTAAAATCACGCCTTTTTTCAGCATTGCGCCACTTAGGCGTTTTTGCCATTTTAATAGCTCTGGGGTCGCTGCATCGAGTGTTTGCTGGTTTTCAAATTGAAAACATAATAGCAATGAGCCTGGGAATAAGTGGTATTCCACATCAAACCAGCATTGCAACATGCCTTCAAGTTCTGCGCGACCTTGCTCTTCAAGGGCGTCGGCAACATTTAATACAAGGGCTTGCTGTTTTAATTGTACTTTAGAAAGCTTTTTCATTTAAAAACCAAAATCGAGTCGAAAAACTAATTATACCTAAGCTTCATGCTTGGCGGAATGCATTACGCCAATCTCGCGGTGATAAACCAAACTGAGAGCGAAAATGGTGACGTAAAGTAACAGATGAGCCAAAGCCGCATTGCTCGGCTAAATGTTCTAGAGGTAAATCAGTTGACTCAAGAAGTCGCTGCGCGTGGTTTAAACGTTGATTTAATAGCCATTGCCCAACGCTCTGCCCAGTAAGCGATTGAAAGTGGCGGGTAAAGGTGCGTCGGCTCATGTGCATTTGCTCTGCGAGTGTATCAATCGTATGGTGGCTAGCTAAGTTTTTTTGCATCTGTTCAAGCAAGCTTGCTAAACGCTCATCAGCAACATTTTGCGGGACGGGTAGGGCAATAAATTGTGTTTGCCCGCCAGTGCGATACGGCGCAGTTACCATCATTCTGGCAATAGCATTAGTTTGCTTGCTTCCTAAAAATTTGCGAACTAAATATAAGCAACAATCAATGGCTGCCGCTGTTCCTGCCGATGTATATAGCCGATTATGTTCAAGGTAAAGCACTTGATTGTTAAGCTTCACTTTTGCAAAGCGCGCTTTGAAGTCATCGCTGTATGCCCAGTGGGTGGTTGCTTCAATATTATCTAAAAGCCCAATGTGCGCTAACGCATAAGCGCCTAAACAAAGCCCTACAATTATAGCGCCACGGCTATGCGCGTTTAGCAAACTGGTTGCTAATTTTTTAGAGGGGGCTGTTTCAGGTGATGGCCAAGACGGAATAATTATAATATCTGCCTGATCAAACTTTGTTATTGAGTGATGCGCTTGAATATCAAACCCCGCGCTTGAGGGCATTACAGCTTTACTTTCGCTGCACACTGCTAAGTTAAATTCTTTGATACCAGATGAGCGAGCGCCCTCACCAAACACCATACATGGTACTGCAAGGTGAAATGGACTGATATTTGGAAATGCGAATACTGCAACATTCATGGTAAAGCCTTATCAAACACTTTGGCCCAATATTATCGATAAATGGTGTTTGGGTCACTGTTTGATACGTTAAAAATTCAGCAAACTAGGCGTCAATACAATGAAAAAGGGTTTATACAATGACAAACACAGCATTACTAATTATTGACTTACAGAATGATTACTTTGAAGATGGCGCGTTTCCTTTATGGCAGGCTAAACAAGTAAAAGATCAGCTCGTCGATGTAATAAAACAAGCCACAGAGCGCGGGGTTTTACCTATTCATATTCAGCATGTTGCTGATCCTTCTCAGGGTTTAGCGCCATTTTTTAATGAAGGTACAGAAGGTGTTGATATTCATACTGATATTTTAAATGCAGCACCAGAAGCCCCTGTGGTTGTAAAACACTATGCAGACAGCTTTCACCAAACTAATTTAGAAGATGTCTTAAAGCAGCATGGTATTAAAAAACTTTTGATCGCAGGCATGATGACGCAAAACTGTGTGACTCATACAGCTATCTCAGAGCAAGCTAAAGAGTACGATGTAGAAGTTTTGACAGATGTGTGTACCACAGTATCTGAAATGCTACATTTAATCGCACTAAATGCGCTTGCCCCACGAGTAAAACTGCTGGACGCAAAGCAAGCCTTGCTTAGTTTGCAAAGTAATTAATATTTGCAAAGGCCGAAATAACATCTTTGGCAAATGCAATACGGGGGTGTTTTAATGCCCCTTTGTTCCAAACTAAGTAAATAATGTTTTCTGGGCCTTCGGGCCCTAGTTGCACAAGCTCCCCGGCTTTTATCTGATCGCGACAAAGGTAATCGGGTAATACAGAATAACCAATACCTGAACGAATAATATTGCTAATAGCACGTATATCTGGGCAAATAGCAATGACGTTTGAGTGGCATTTTGCGTTGAATACAGCTTCAAAGTATTGTCTTATCAAAGGCAGCTCTTCATCATAAGCAACGACATTGTAGCTTGAGAGTAAATCTGCGGTAAGGGCGCTGTCTTTGATTTCTCGGCCATGTAAACGGTTCATCACCAAAATGAGCTTTTCTTTGTCGAGCACTAGGCTATCGAATAGTGCTGGATCAGGCGCTGATGCGGCAATAGCAATATCTGCAGTACCTGATTGCAAGGCATCAAAAATTCTCACTTTATTACCAATATGCAGAACAAGATTTACATTGCCAGATTGCAGTAAGTTGGCAATTTGTGGCCCCGATACACTACTAATATATTCGGCAGGTCCTGCAATATTAACAGTGCCATGCGCGGCATCAGAACGTGCCCGTATCGACATGATCTTTTGCTCTAATATATCGATATGACCAGAAACCTGCAGCGCTAAATCATGTGCAGCGGCAGTGGGGGTAACACCGCGGGCTTTGCGCTCAAATAAAGATTTACCGACTACAGTTTCCATTGCTTGAATGTGTGAGGTCAGTGAAGGCTGAGATAAGCCTAAATTAGCCGCAGCCTTCGTAATATTTTTACAACGATAAACTTCAACAAAGGTTTTTAATTGCGTGAGATAAGACATGTAACTGTACGAGCCATAAATATTCTGATTGCTCCTCTTAATTTATCCGAATTCTACTCGCCCCGCAAACCCACTATGATAGCTTCACTTTCTAAGAGGATGAGTTATGAAAAAGATATTACAGCGACTAACGCTTGTTGCTGCATCAACTATGTCGATGTTTGCAGTGGCGGGTGAAGGCGAAGTATTGGTTATTTTATCAAGTGAAACAACCATGGACTTAGCTGACGGCCAGAGCATCGAAACAGGCTACTACCTAAATGAGTTTGGTGTGCCAGCAAAAGCATTAGTTGATGCGGGTTATGAGCTTGTACTTGCAACACCTAAAGGTAATGCGCCTCAAGTAGATAAAAAATCAGTGAGCACCGATTACTTTGATGGTGATGAAGCTAAAATGCAGAGCATTCAGCGTTTTGTAGCATCACTTCCTGATATCAATGATACCGCGAGTTTGAGCGAAATTTTAGCGGGTGACTTAAGCCAATATGAGGCTGTGTTTATCCCTGGAGGCCATGCACCTTTAATTGATTTAGCAAACAACCCAGAAGTGGGTGAAATTTTGCGTCACTTTAATAAGCAAGGTAAACCAACAGCGGCAATTTGCCATGGCCCAATTACCTTGTTGTCGGCTCAAGTTCAGCCAAATTCTTATTATCAAGCGATAAAAGAGGGCGAAAAAGCATCAGCCAATAACTGGATTTATGACGGCTATAAAATGACTATTTTTTCAGACCCTGAAGAGCGTGTTTTTGAAAGCAGTTTAGAAGGTAAAAAGCTTAAGTTTTATCCAGCTATGGCAATGGAAAACGCCGGTGGAAATATGGCATTCGCTAGTGAGTGGCAGCCAAACGTGGTTGTTGACCGCGAACTCATTACGGGGCAAAACCCGTTTTCAGATAAATTATTAGCAGAAAAGCTTTTAGAAATGTTAGCTAAGTAAATTAGCTAATTAGCAATTTAAACCTAATTTAAGGGGCATTTAAATGTTGAACTTTATTTATAAAAATCAAACCGAAATTTTGTTTGGTAAAGGTCAAATGAGTGAGATCACGTCACGTTTACCAGAAAACGCTAAAGTACTATTACTTTTTGGTGGTGGCTCAATAAAGAAAAACGGCGTTTACGACCAAGCAATGAGTGCGTTAGCCGATGTTGACGTTATAGAGTTTGGTGGTGTTGAACCTAACCCAACATACGAAACACTGATGCAAGCTGTGGCAAGTGCTAAAGAGCATAATGTTAACTTTATTTTAGCTGTTGGCGGTGGCAGTGTTATTGATGGCGCTAAGTTTGTTGCAGCAGCTTATAACTTTGCAGGTGAGCCGTGGGATATCCTTGTTAAAGGTGCTGAGTTTAGTAACCCGCTTCCTATTGGTGCAGTATTAACTTTACCTGCAACTGGCTCTGAGAGTAACGGCAACTCAGTGGTTACTAAAAAAGAGACGTCGCAAAAACGTGCTTTTTCATCACCGAGTGTGCAACCAGTTTTTGCAGTACTTGATCCTGAATATACTTTTTCGTTACCTGAGCGCCAAGTAAGTAATGGTGTTGTAGATGCGTTTGTACACGTTATTGAGCAGTACTTAACTTACCCAGTAAATGCACCATTACAAGACCGCTTTGCAGAAGGTATTTTACAAACTTTGATCAGCGAAGGACCTAAAGCGCTGAGCGAGCCACAAAACTATGATGTTAGAGCCAATGTTATGTGGTCGGCTACAATGGCACTTAATGGTTTGATTGGTCAGGGTGTACCGCAAGATTGGTCTACACATATGATTGGTCATGAATTAACAGCACTTTATAATCTTGATCACGCACAAACACTAGCGATTGTTTTACCTGCACTAATGCATGTTCAAAAAGAGCAGAAGTCTATTAAAATACAGCAACTTGGTGAGCGAGTGTTTGGTTTTAATTATAGCGATGAAGCTGAACAAATCGATAAAACGATTAAAGCAGTGCAAGACTTCTTCGAAGCAATGGCTGTGAAAACACGCCTTGCTGATTATGACCTTGATGAACAAGCAATCGACGCGGTTGTTAATAACTTAGAAAAGAATGAGTTAACTACGCTAGGTGAACACGGTGATATTGATTTAGCGAAAGTTAAGCAAATATTAGCGCTGGCACTTTAGGGGTTAAATTTAAAGGCGTAACATAAGCTGTTACGCCTTTTTAAAAAATTGAAGACGTTTAATTCTATTGCATAAGCTAGTAAAATCTAGGCAATAAATTATCGATAAAAATCACACCATGAAACTTACCCATTTATTTTCAAGCGCTTGTTTAGCTTTATCTTGCTTTGTCTATGCAGAACCTGCAAAGTTTTATGCTAATGAAGCATTGCAAAAACAAACGCCAACAGCATACGCGCTCAGTGAATCTAATATTCCTTGGTTAGAGCAAGCACATAAGCAAAGACAACTTGATGCAGAAAAACTGGTCAACGCCTTAAAGCAAAATAAAGCGCTTTATAAAAAGTTAATGAACTGGGAAGCGCTATCGTTTGAGCAGCGAATGGCTTTACTACCAGAGGTGTTTGCAATTGAAATTAAAAGCTTTGCTATTACAGCACCAACCTTGGTGATAAATAACACCTTGTATCCGCAAAGAGCAGTTAATTTTGTGTTTGATGTACGTTACCCAGGTGCAGGATTAGTTTATTTAAACCCAGATAAGCTCAAAGAGATGGAAGTTTATGCGCCATTAGCGTTTTTATTACACGAAACCCGCCATGCATACCAATTTCAGCTAGCCTTTAAAGAGCAAAACTTATTAGCAAAAGGTTACTTAAGCGCATTTAAAACGCAGAGTAACTTATCGGGCGCATCATTTAGTGATTTTTTAACACTACTTAATGAGTACGAGGCGTTTCAATTTGGTAATCAGGTACTTGAACTGCTCACTGATGGTAAGTTTGAATCAGCAATGATGGGCACATTTGCTAGCCAATTTAATGAGCATAACCACTTAAAAATTGATTTGCTCGAACTGGCTAAAGAACCCCAAAAGGGCAGTTTACTTGAGCGGTTTAATGCCGCGATGAAAGAGCAATATAAGCTACGTTACCCTGAAAAATAAACTAACGTATGTGAGTGTTCACTATTTCATTGAGCGCCATGCAAAGGTCGAGGCGGCAACCACAATCGCAATAGAAATACCAAGGTAGAGGGTTTCTATTGTGCCGCCAAACTCAACGGCGTGTTCTAAAAACAGAATCACCAAAATCACAGATGTTACCTGCACTAAAGTAATTTTTAAGTCATGAAAATCTTCGATATGAAAGGCGGCCAAAAACTGGCTGCTTTTTGTTGTTGAGGGCGATATAAATAGCCGGTACAGACTGATGGTAATGACTTGAAGAGTAATACCAATCAGTAATAAGTCGAGAATTTTTAAAAGCTCGACAATTAACTCTTTCCCTCCTTTTGCTGAGTCAGGTAGCGCGGTGATGGTGACTTTAACAACATTGAAAACGATATTCACACAGGCAATGTAAACGAGTAACGATGAAATGGCCGTGGTGAGAATCGCGATAATAACTAAAAACCGGCTATTTTGAAAAATGCGCTCCATATTAACTCACACAAATTAATTTCTTTAATATACGTAGTTTAGCTCGTTTTTGATTAATTACTTAACATATTATATGCCAAGTTAAACCTAACTTATTAGTTCTTTGCGTATTTACTCGTAAGGTCGGGTTGTGTATAAGTTTAAGGAACAATGAAGGTTGTTCTCATTAAGCTTTATTTTAAAAGGGATGTTTATGGGTTCTATGGCTAAGCACTCACTGGAACTGGATTTAAATGATAAAAAATGGTTTCGATATGCAGCCTTTAAAGGAAAGTCATCACTAACCGAAGATTCATTAACAGAACTAGAGTCTTTGCCAGGCTTAGCGACGTTATCAGGATGGGCCGAAGTGATTTTTGCGCTTATGGTATGCGCAATTTCACTATCTAGTTTTTATTTAGTAGATGCTGTTAAACCATGGTTGGCTTTTTTAATTTGCCTTACAAGCTTTTTATTGGTGTTTATTACCAAACGCATCATGACTTACAAGAAGTATGGCTTTGGTTCTAAATGGGCAATGAGCATAAGCAAGGATGAGCTTAAAGTTGATAAGTTGACGTTTAAAAAGCACCAAAATCGTCCCATCACAATTGCTAAAAATGAAATCGCAGAGGTGTTATTTCACTATACGATGGATCTAAAACGAAAACGAAAGTTTGGCGAACCCCGAATTAGATTACCTACTTTGCATGTGTGTGAAATTCACTTAAAAAATGGTGATACCCATGAAATTGACGGGATGCGGGTAGGGCTTTTTAACGTATTATATTTAATGGTTTTTCATGGCTATCCATTAAGCTTTAAAGGCACTTTTGCTGGTGGTGCAGGGAATGTCTTAATTTTGTTACTAAGGATGTTTGCTCTATCAGCAATTGCAAGTGCGCTTAGTATGCTTTTCGTTAATTTAAAGCCATGAGCAGTTGTTGTGTATTCTTGAATGAAATAGCGCCTATTAAAATCAATAGACGCAACAGGTACGCTCGAATTAAGCAATAAAGTCAAGGGTTACAAGTAGTCGTTTTTCGCCAGCAGCGAGTGCTGGTGAGCGGTGCACAAGGCCTTTGCCTTCGTTATCTTGCCAAGTTTCGCCTTTTAATAAGGCCACATCACCCACATTTAGAGAGTGAATTTTAGCATTTGCTGTCATTAATCCTGATTCTTCATCGCTTAATCCTTGATGACCAGCGCCAAGTTTGGTGCGATCAAGTCCTGCATTTTGCAACCACTGCGAACCACTACCATAATATGTGCTGACTAACCGGCAAGGGACTTTATCAACATGAAAACGTGGGCACATGGCACGTTCAAGAACTCTTAGGCGTAATCCGGTTCGCTTTAACTCAAATAAATAACAAAACATATCAACAAGCTGAGCGAGGTCGGCTTTAAGCTCTTTTGCTTGAGGTAGTTTTTCAAGGGCTTTATCAATGTCAGCCACAATGCTGTTTTGATTGATCACAGCGTTAATGCTGAGTTCTGGGTTGGCTGTAATACTCTCAGCTACTTCTGATTGCAGCTGTTCAGCTAAGTTGCGCTGCCAAATTGCAATGTTATGCTCAGGTTTATAAATTTGTGAAAACACCACAGGGCTTAACGCTGTTGCGGCCGCTGTTGGTAGGTTATCAGTGTCATGTTCTAATGCGTAGGCTGTCATTATGCTTCCTCCCAGACAGGAAATGGATCGGGCAGGGTTTGCCAAAGCGCTTTGCCTGCTAATAGTTCATCGTCGCTAAGTAAGCAGTTATCGAGAGCTTGAATGATCGCTGCTTGATTGAGGTTTTGACCAATAAAAACCAGCTCTTGGCGCATATCACCAAAGGGCTCTTGCCATACTTGGTTAATTGAATCTAAGTAGTCGCTATCTGTTGGCCACTGATCTTTCGGTAAGGCTTTCCAAAATACCCCGCCAAAACCATAGCGGGCTATGCCGCCAGCTTGATTCCATTGGCAAGCAAATTGTGGTCGAGAGGCTAACCAAAAGTAGCCTTTGGAACGAAGTAATTTGCCTTCGCGCTGATTGTTATGAATAAAGTTATAAAATTTTTCAGGGTGAAAAGGTCGGCGGGCCCCGTAAGTAAAGCTGCTAATATCGTATTCTTCGGTTTCTGGGGTATGTTCGCCGCGCAGTTCTTTTAGCCAGCCAGGTGCTTGCTGAGCTTTTTCAAAGTTAAACAGGCCCGTGCCCAAAATTGTATTGATATCAACTTGGCCATTTTCAATGGCAATCAGTTCTGCAGAGGTATTTAATGAGTTTAAAATGGCTTTTAAACTCTCAAGTTCATCGGCACTAATTAGGTCTGTTTTACTAATTAAAATGACATCAGCAAACTCAACTTGATCAATAAGTAAGTCGGCTACGCTTCGCTCATCTTCATCACCTAAGTGTTCGTTGGTTTCTTGTAAGAATTTGGCTTCGTTAAAGTCGTTTAAAAAATTAACGGCATCAACGACCGTGACCATGGTATCAAGCCTTGCAACATCAGACAGTGACACGCCATCTTCATCGGCAAAGGTAAATGTTTCGGCAACAGGAAGGGGTTCTGAAATACCGGTTGACTCAATAACCAAATAATCAAATTGGCCTGTTTGCGCTAGAGCGCGTACTTCAATGAGTAAGTCTTCACGCAATGTACAGCAGATACAGCCATTGCTCATTTCTACTAGTTTTTCTTCGCCGCGGCTAAGCGAAACATCGTTTTTAACTGTTGCTGCATCGATGTTTATTTCGCTCATATCATTGACGATTACAGCCACTTTTTTGTCTTCACGGTTATTTAAAATATGGCTGAGCACAGTGGTTTTACCTGCACCTAAAAAGCCAGAGAGCACGGTGACGGGGAGTTTGCTCATGGTAGTGACCCTTAATAAGATTAAACAAAATACGCTAAATGTTTTGTTATAATATATCAATCAGATGTCATTTAGGAATAGTAATCGTTGTTCGAGTAAGACTATTTGGCAGTGTACGAATAGGTACAGCTGGCTTAGTCTTTAGCTAATCAACTGCTTATTAAGGACTTATATGCGCTTAGCCAAACTGTTGTTAGCATTTTCTATTACTTGTTTACCTTATACGTTATCGGCAAAAGAGCCGTTAGCACCAAAGCTCCCTGAGGCTATACAAGAAATCTACCCTACAGTCATGAATCAACAGATTTGGGTTGCAGGGGGTATCTCTACCGAACTGCCAGCGTCAGCGGGTAAGATGACCGCAAAAGTCCATTTTTGGTCGCCTGAGTATGCAAGTTGGCAATCGGCCCCGAGTTTGCCTGAAGGGCGTCATCACACGTATTTAATCGCAGTAGAAAACAGACTATTTGCTTTTGGAGGTTTTGTTAATAGCCAAGGCCAATGGACCAATAGCCGTGATGTGCTAATGCTAGATAAAGGCGCTAAAGCATGGCAAAAGGTGGCGAGTTTGCCTTTTGCGTTAAGTGAGACTGTGGGAGCAGTGCTTAATGGTAAAGTGCACTTAGCAGGTGGACGTAGCCCAAGCAGTGAGAAAAATGGCCAATGGCAGCATAGTTCAGATGTGAGTGCGCATTTAGTGTTTGATCCTAATAGCTTCACATTTACAGAAGCGGCTCCTTTACCTTCAGCTAGAAACAGTGCGGCGAGTGCTCAAGTAAACGGTCGTTGGTTTGTGCTAGGTGGCAGAACCGTTGGCGGTGAGCCTATCTCAGACATGCTCGAATACTTACCCGATACAAACACATGGCAAGCACATGCAGCACTCCCTAAAGCACGAGCAGGGCATGCGGCAGCGGTTATTGATAATGCTATCACTGTGTTTGGCGGTGAACATAGCAAAGGAGTTGATCGTGAGGTTTTTAGCTATGATTTGTCTAAGCAGCAATGGCGCAAATCTTTCGAGTGGCAAACGCCACGCCACGGTTTAGGAGCTGTTACGTTAAACGGCCAAATTTGGCTAGTGGGTGGCGCCACAAAGGTAGGACTTTCTGAAACGAGCCGTGAAGTGAATAATGCAAATGTGCTGCTTGAAGGTATGAAAGGTTTATGATTACTGTCTGTTAAAAATAATGTTATATTTGTATTCTTACCAAAAAGTAATAAAATAATACAAATTAAAATTTAACGATCAGGTTTCAAGATGACATTACAAACAAATAGTCCGTTAGTAGAGCAGCGTGCCGATCCATTTGTGCATAAGCACAGTGATGGTTTTTATTATTTTACCGGTTCTGTACCAACTTATGATCGCATTGAACTTCGTAGGGCTGCGACATTAGAGGGCCTAAAAGACGCTGAAACCTTTGATATTTGGTTCAAACATGACAGCGGCCCGATGAGTCGTCATATCTGGGCACCTGAAATTCATTACCTCGATGGCAAATGGTATATCTATTTTGCAGCGAGTGAAGAAAGTGATATTTGGGCATTACGCCCGTATGTGCTTGAGTGTAAAGGTCAAGATCCGTTAAATGATGAGTGGGTTGAACTTGGCATGATGCAAGCGGCTGAGGGCGATGAAAAGTCGTTCACTGATTTTTCTTTAGATGCCACCATTTTTGAAAATAACGGTAAGCGTTACTTTTGCTGGGCAGAGAAAACCGGCGGTCAATTTGCGGCATCCAACCTGTATTTAGCTGAGATGGAATCTCCAATTAAGTTAAAAACAGCGCAGTTTATGCTGACGACACCTGATTACGATTGGGAACGTGTCGACTTTTGGGTAAACGAAGGCCCGGCAGTACTTAAAAATAACGGTAAAATCTTCATTGCTTTCTCTGCAAGCGCAACAGGTGCATGTTACTGTATGGGCTATATGGAAGCGGATGAAAACAGCGATTTACTTGATCGTAATTCGTGGACTAAAACACGTATGCCAGTACTTGAAACAAGTGTTGATAAGAAAATTTATGGTCCAGGTCATAATTGTTTTACAGTAGCTGAAGATGGTGAAACACCACTGTGTATTTACCATGCCCGAGACTATGAGCACGCAGTTGGTGAACCAAGTGTGGTGCCAAAAACAGACACTCGTCCACTTGAGGAAATAGTAAAAGATCCACTTTACGATCCAAACCGCCACGCTCGTGTGATGGAAGTAAAATACGACGAAAATGGTCGTCCGCTATTTGAATTGTATTAATTTACAGTGATTCAAAACTCGCTTACAAAGCCACCTACTCAGGTGGCTTTATTGTATGAGGTTTAGTTAGCTAACAATAGCTGGGTACCAGTTTGCCATAGTCACCCCAAATAAGCCGATTAAGAACACGATTGATATTAGCGTCATCAAACAGGCGGTGCCGATAGTGATAAAGGTAATATTCGTTCGAGCTGCATAGCGGACAAGCTCTGCTATTAAAAGGGGGACTAAGTAAGAGCAAAGGCTAACAGCAAGCACGGCAGGCCCTGTAAATGTAGCGGTATCGACGCCTAAGGTGCCAAATACTAAAAACCATGCAAATATGAGTAATCTAAAAAACAACACACCATTAGCAGCAAGATATAACCGTATAGCCCACCTTTGATGAGCATTGAAGTTACGAGCCCATGCTGTTTTCACTGCAAATATACTTGATACGATAACCACTAAACCGCCAAACATTGTCAGCGCATGCATCAAGGTATTACCAACCGTTCCTCTTACTATCATTAAATACATGCCAGCAAATGAAATACAGCAAGCTAAAACAACAAATACACGGCCATTATAGCGATGAAATGTTCGGTATTTTGTTCTCAGTTTTTCAATCAGCTGTAAGCTTCCGCCAAGGATCATCACGACAGCAAATAATACATGCACTGCATACATCAAATTCCCCGTTGCATCATTGGCAACATAAGCGGTGTTATTAAGCTGGTTCCAACCAGAAAGACCTGTAGTTAACCCTGTCACTCCATAACCAAGAATGAGGTAAATCACAAAGCAAGTTTGCGCCATTATCAGGCTAATAAACCAAAGCTTTTTACTGTATTCGAGCGCCTTTAAAGGCGTAAGTTTGCTATTTTTGTTAAACATCATCAAATCCATTATATTTTTCTAATACCGCAAATATAAAGGGCTAGAGAAGAAACTCTTCTCAAATTCGAAATTTGATCAATAAAATATTGTGATTATTTATGAGAACTCACACAGGGTTTGACACATTCACTAACAAACTCTTTTTGCTATGTTGATTTTGAAAAAGTACACTTATCTGATTGGTAAAAAATTCATCAATCACCCAATTTAAGGCATGAAGAGTTATGCAAAATACATCCCCTTATTACTTACTCGTTTTCGTTTGTATGGGGCTCATGCTGCTAAATGGCATGAAAAAAGAAAAGCAACTTATTCATTATCTGTTTGCTGTATTTTGTGGCTCGCTTTGCATGGTTGGGGTGCAAAAAATTAGTGCGCCCAGTATTGGTGTTTACAGTTATTTAATTGGCTTATTTACCTGCGCAACTTGTAATATGGCTTGGCTTATCTCACGGACTTTATTTCGAGAGCAAAAGCCTATTTCTAAGGTGCATATTGCAGTGGCAACTGTTATTGCGGGGTTAATTATGTTTAACCAGACGTGGCATTATTTGGTGAGTATTGATGTAAAGCTTTTCCCTGATAGCCAATTTATGTGGCGTTTAAAGCAGGGGATGGCCGAAATAACGGTGTTGCTAGCGTCTAGTATTCTGGTGCTCTCTTTTTGGGAAGCATTACGGGGTTATAAAGGTCAAACAGAAACGCAAAAGTTGCAGGCAAAGATTTTTGCTAGCTGCTACTTCTTAGCTGTATTTAATGCCAGCATTTTGCCTAAATTTTTATTCAGTGAGAGCGAGTTTCGACAATTTGAGCCGCTTATAATTACCTCATCTGCATTGTTGATTGTATTTGCCATGCAGCTAGTAATGTTCTTGCAAAAACGTGCCCACAACAGCGTGCCTGAAGCTGTTGATAGTGAAGTGCTGAACTCTGAAAAGGTAGTGAAAGCTACCAATCAGGCTGAACAACCTGAAAATAATGAGGTAGAGGCTGAGCTTATTACTGGCATAGAAGCACTCATCAATAAGCAGGTTTATTTGCAAACTAATTTGAAAATTTCTGATTTTGCCCAAGCATTAGCAGTACCTGAGTATAAGATCAGCCGGGCAATTCGTTACCACTTTAAAGCTACAAATTTTAATTTATTTATTAATCAGTACCGAATACAGCATGCGCAAGGGTTGTTACTAAAAGACGAAGCAAGTCATTGGAGTATACTCAGTATAGCAATGGAAAGTGGTTTTTCTTCGCTTGCTACCTTTAACCGTGTGTTTAAAAGCATCGTTGGGGTTAACCCAAATGAGTTTCGTAAGCAAAACAACTCATTAGTAGAACAAAAAATCATAGAGCTTACTGACTAGAAATTACAGCTGCTTTTGCGTTAAATGCTCAGCAATGACCTCAAACATGGTTTGTACTTCTATTGGCTTGGCGATGTAGCCTTGCATGCCAGATTCTTTTGCTTTAGTTAGGTCGGCTTCCATGGTGTTGGCGGTCATGGCGATGATTGGAATATGCGCAAACTTTGATTGCTGTTTAATTTTATTCGCGGCGGTATAACCATCCATTCTTGGCATTTGACAGTCCATTAAAATGCAATCGAATGTGCCTTTTTCTACTGCTTCAATCGCTGCAACCCCGTCTTCGGCGATATCAACAATAAAGCCATTTGAACGCAATATTTGCGATGCGACTTGTTGGTTTAGCGGGTTGTCTTCAACGAGAAGTATTTTTGAGCCCGCGAGCGTTTTAAAACAGGTGTTATCTACTTTGTTTTCCTTTTTAGTAGCGATCCCCATCACATGCTCAAGGGTTTTTAGTAAGTTTCCTTTTATAATCGGCTTTAAAAGTATTTCTTCAACGGTTTTATCTAGCGTACTTAGCGTGTCTTTAACTTCTTGGTTTTCAAAAGATGCGAGAATAATGGTTTTTTTAATATCGATAGAAAGCTGCTTTTTGAGGTTTTCTAAAATGTTATTTTGCTCACAGTTTAGTACGTGCCAATCTAAAAAAATAAAGTCGTAACTATGGCTAATATCGACCTCAGAGAGTTTTTCATCCATGCAATCAATAGTTTTTACATTGATGCTTAATGTGTTGAGCATGCTTTGGAGAATAGCTTCAGGTTGGCCGCTTTGCTCAATAATAAGAGCTCGCTTATGTTTGAAAATGTTTGTGTCGTGGCAGCTTTGCATACCCGATAGCGCAAATGACACATCAAAACTAAAGCAACTCCCTTTGTTTAATTGGCTTTTTACCTCAATGTGACCACCCATAAGCTCGATGATCTTTTTACTGATAACAAGACCTAGACCTGTACCGCCAAACTTACGTGTTGTTGAAACATCGGCTTGTGAAAAAGGCTTAAACACACTATTTACTTGCTCTTGAGACATACCAATGCCTTGGTCAATGACCTGAAATTTAATACAAATAGAGGTATCGGTTTGTGACTCTTTTGTCATTTTTAGCGTGACATTTTGCTGGTTTGAAAACTTAATAGCATTGCTCAGTAAATTTAACAAAACTTGATTGAGCCTAAGTGCATCACCGATTAAAAATTCAGGAATATCATCGTCAATTTCAAAAATGACTTCGATGTTATTTTTCTCAATTAAGCTACTGGCTAAATTAGCTAGGTTAGCGAGAAAGTTGTTTAGATTAAAATCACTATTTTCAAGTTCGAGCTTATTGGCTTCTATTTTAGAAAAGTCGAGAATGTCATTGATAATACCAAGCAGTGATTTGGCCGAGAGTTGGATTTTTTCAATGTAATCATATTGTTTGTCGGTTAATTCTGTATCAAGGGCGAGGTGGGCCATGCCTAGAATTGCATTCATTGGCGTACGGATTTCGTGACTCATATTCGCTAAAAACATCGATTTAGCTTGGTTGGCGGCATCGGCTAACTCTTTGGCTTTATTTAAATCCTGGGTGCGAATGATGACTTCTTGTTCTAGATTTTCGGCGGCATGTTTTAGCGTCATATTGGCTTCATATAACTCTAAGGACTTCTGTTCTAAAAGCGCTTCGGCTTCTTTTCGAGCCTGGCGCTCTCGTTCTATTCTACGTTTGTAGAGTTCTTCATCCACATTAAGCTTCTTTTGTTAGAGTAAAAGTGGCAGATTGATAGTTATCCTCAATCTCGCTTTTAACGGTAATAACTTCATTGAAATGTTCGCATGCGCCCTCAATTAAGCCCTCAGCTAGACATGCAAATGGGTTACCAGAGCGATAAAACATTTGCATTTCGTTCTGGCTAATTCGTTTAGTTTCAAAGCTTGGTAATTCAGCGTCGTTGTAGAGCTTTTTAACTTCAATATGTACGTGTTGGTCAATGGTATCAAGGAATTCAAAAGTACTTTCGACACTATCAAAAAAGTGTGGAAATAAAACAAAAAAACGCTTTAACAAATACTTACCATAAGCATGAACTAGTTCATCAACGGGCTTATTTATGTGATTGCTTAATGAGCTGACCAACATTAACAGCTCTTTATTGTCGTAGTTTCCAACGCTGGTGTAAGCGCCGTTTGAAGTAAGTGAGTTTTCTTCAATGATTTTGTCTGCGACCTCATAAGAAAACTCATTTTCGACCATTTCTAAAAACTCGGTAAAGACGATACCTTTCATATAATTGGCCTAATGATTTTTCATACTTAAAGTTTAGATATAAACAAGAGTTTTACAATTTTTATGTATCAAACTTTAGTATGGCTAGCGATAAAATCAGCTATTAAGTTTTTTGCTTTAAATAACACAGACTTTGTCGGGAGTTGTAGCCATGTAGTTTTCAGATGGTTTTATTGTTTTTTACAAAAAATAAACATTAATTGTGTTTTTGGGTACATGTGGGTAGTCTATCTCTATAGGTAATTTAATATTATAAATAATTAAGGAAGATAGTCTTGAAGATTTACAGCTCAACTAAGTTGTTAGTGAAAACATTAATAGTACTTTTGTGCTTTACTCAACATACCTTACAGGCACGAGAATGTAGTGCTATGCCAGAATCTGGCAATGTATACTCTGTAATTAATAGGGGGTCTGGCCTTGCACTTGATGTAAATACCAGTGATTCTAGCTCAGCCCCGAATATTATTAGCTACGAATACTGGGGTGGAAATAACCAAAAGTTTCAGCTTATTCAAGAAGCAGATGGCTATTGGATTATTCGCTCTAAATTTAATAATAAAGTTCTTGATGTGTTGAACTCATCGCAATCAAATGGTGCAAATATAATTGCTTATGATGATTGGCAAGGAGCAAATCAACGTTGGTTGTTAAAAGCATCTTCATCGGGCGGCTTCAATATCGTTAATAAGTTAACCGGTAAATCTTTGACAGTTGCAGGCTCAAATAATACTGCAAATGTTTATCAAAATGATGATGCTGGGATCAGTTCACAAAGATGGTTTATTAATCCAGTAAATGGCGACTGTGGGACTACAGGAACCACTCCTAGTGACTTAATAGGCTTTGCATCTCAAGCAGGTCAAGATGGATTGAGCACAACGACCGGTGGTGGTAATAACACTGCCATCACAGTATATAGCTGTGATGATTTAAGTACGGCGTTGAGTTCTAGTTCTGCTGCGGTTATTCAGGTTCCAGATAACACCGTGATTGATTGTAGAACCGCCAATAGAACGGTGCCAGCTTGTCCACTTGATTGTGGCCAATGGGGTGATTACGGTAAAACGTGGTACAGAATACCTGTTGGTAATCAAAGCTGTAGTGAGTTGGGAAGTAGCTCAAACTCAACCGTGAATGTTACCCGCAATGATAGACGTATTATTGTGCAATCAAATAAAACGCTGCAAGGGTTAGGTAAAAACTCGAAAATAATTGGTGCCAGCCTCGTTATCAGTAATCAGCGAAATATTATTATTAAGAACATTATGCTTGAGGATATTAACCCTGCGCTTGTTGAAGCTGGTGATGCTATTTCAATAGATGATAGTAGTCATGTATGGGTTGATCACATGGCATTTAATAAAATAAGTGATGGATATATTGATGTGGACAATAGTCAAAACGTTACTTTAAGTTGGAATCGTTTTTACGGGCATAACACGCAAGTTTGCGCTAACCAGCATTGGTATACTCATTTATTCAGAAACTCTCAAATAACAGCGCATCACAATTTTTGGGATACAGCAGCAGGGAGAAACCCTAAAGTCGATGGCTATAATTCACGCGTGCATATGTTTAATAATTACTGGAAGAACATTACTTACTTCTCAATTAGTGCAGGTAATGGCGCTGAGGTTTTAGTAGAAAACAATTACTTTGAAAATTCAGCAAAACCGCACTGGAATCAAGGCTCGGGTTATTTTAGTGCCTCAGGAAATGTTTACACTGGAAGTTCTGCAACTGATCAATATCGTGATAGCGGAGCAGCGGTATTTGGTGATGTTCAACTCTATCCATACCGCTTGGATGATCCAAATTCTTTGGGCAGTAAAGTGAATGGCGGAACAGGCCCACAATAAGAATCAATTGTGAGTTGGAAAAAGCTCAGCTATTACTAAATAGCTGAGCTTAACGTTTTAAATTGCAACTAAGCTTTGCTCCAGCATCGCTTTAATTTGCTTAACAATTTTAGCTTCTGTCTCGGGCTCAAATTGCTGAATACGTGGGGTGTGAATATGCCCTGTAGGGATGTCTGAATTAAGCTCATCACGCAGTCGAATACTACGATACGAAATTTCATTTGATAAGTAGCCGCCACCACCACCTTTGACAGCAATCGCACCTTCTAATTCTTTAAGAGATTGTGGCTCAAATGCTTTTTCAAGCGTAACGACTTTATGATTGTCGTTGATTGGGAATGGCCCTTTGGCTTTTTGCATCTGCTTAACTGGTAAGCTAAAAGTGACAAACTCATTGCCCGGAAGAGGGCGGTCGTTAAGGCTCGAAATTTTCGGTGCAGTGGCTGTGCCGCCATACACAATATTGGCGTTATCGGGCGCCGTTACACTACGGCGTTTACCTGGAAAGCGTTCAAGGTCAAAGTCTTTGCTGCCCATACTAATAGTGGCAATCATATCGACATTGTTAAGTGCGTAATAGGGCGCAAGTAATGATTCGATAATACCTTGATCAAAGTCTTCGTAGCGTACTGGCACCATCACCGTATTGATCTCTGCGCTAATGCCATTGTAATTAATCACTTGGCCATCAAGTAATAATGCCGCAACACCTGATGGGTTACTTTGATTAATATTTCTATCTAATAAGAATGGATCAAAACCTGTAATTAAAATGCGTTTATCGGTTTTTTTACTGTAATCAAGGTCGGTACGGCCTCGGCTGCCATTTTCAAGCATGGTTAATAACGCGGTTTGTTCACTGTCGGTCATTGCAAACTGAGGTTTGCTGGTGCGAATAATCTTGCTTGAAAGTAAACGTGCCCAATACAGCTCTCGGTCGTCGAAGCTGTTGGTTTTAATTATACGCGCTTTGGCATCGCGCCATAATTGTTTGGCGTAATCATCAATAAGGTCACTTGCTTGCTGATAACTGGTGGCAGCTTGCCATTGTTTTTCAAATTGATTTACTTCATCAGAAAAAGCACTCAACACCTTTGGCATGGCTTTGCTGGCTTTTTCAATACGCAGTTCTTCAACGGTTAAATTGGCTGCAAATGCAGTAAATGACGAGGCGATTAAGCTAGTGGCAAGTAAAACTTTTTTCATGATTATCCTATTTAGTTACAGCAGGTTTTGTAGGCTTGAGTTAACTATCCTATGGATAAAAGCTGAGCGCAAATAAAATCGCTCAAAATAGAATTAGAGAAATAATGAATGAACAGAGATAGCGCTTTTGCTCAATACTTTACCTCAAAGGAAGGACTTTAAATGTTCGATATGAGTTAATTTATTATCGTTTTTCGGTAATTTTTGTTTGTTTTTTAACTTTTTCAGTGCCATAGTAGTTTTTTTACTAGAAGGATCGAGAAAATGAAATTTGGTTCTATAGCAATCGTTTCGCTGATTGTGTTGTTATTAACTGGTTGTACGACAATTAAAGTTGAGGAGTCTCACTTTTTGTATCCGGATAAAAAAATAACGATGCGGGAAATACAAAATGTTGATGCGACAGCCAAAAAGCAAGAAGTTACTTTATCCACCGATGAAGGCATCACTCTTAAAGGCACCCTAATTAAAGTTGCAGATGCACGCGCAACAGTTATTTACTTTGGTGGCAACCAGTTTCGCGTTAGTGCCGCAGGCGGGGATCCTGCCAAGCTACTTTTACCTTTTCAGGTAAATATTCTAATGATGGACCATCGCGGTTATGGGCTGAGTTCTGGAGTACCCAGTGTGGCTAACCTAAAAGCTGATGCATTACTGGTGTTTGATTATGTGAAAGGCAGAGCCGATCTAAGTACTTTGCCTGTGGTGATCCATGGTCATTCTTTAGGAAGTATGATCGCAGGTTATGTTGCCAGTCAGCGCAACGTCGATGCTCTCGTACTCGAAGGCAGTGTGACAAATGTTGAGCAGATGACAGCAGCACGAATTCCGTGGTTTGCTAAACCGTTTGTTAGTGTTGAATTTAGTGAAGAGGTTAATCAAGTTGATAATTTAAAAGTATTACAAGTTTACCAAGCACCGCTATTAATAATCACCGGTGAAAAAGACACACAAACGCCACCTGAGTTAGCGGAAGATTTATATCAACATGCAAAATCTCAGCAAAAGCAGCTTTACATTGCAAAAGGTAAGCATCATTCAAATGCGTTGACAGGTAAGCAGTTAGCGACTCACTATGAGCAACTTTTAAAACAAATAACACTGAGTAAATCGTCATGAAAAAAATAGTGTGGATGAGTACGCTGATCCTAAGCTTGCTACTTTTTACGCTTATTAGTTTGTTAGTAACAAGCATTATTGTCCTTTTCAGTGACAGTGATGTGTTAAGTTTTACGCAAAGTAACGGTGCGCATATGTGGATTGGCCTTGAAGTCAGTGGATCTTGGCAAGGAATCGCTCAGACATTGGGTGAGCATGGCTTTGATAGTGTTTTATGGCTGGGTCTTGTGCAATTGCTGCCGTTTTTTCTTATCAATATAATTTTGATTCGGTTATTTCTGCTTTACCGATGTGGATCTTTTTTCACTATTGAAAATATCCAATGTTTTAAATGGTTAGGTGGCGTATTATTAGCGCAATTTGCACTAGTTGTATGCTATCCACCACTACTTATAACTCTTCTTAATTTTGCAACAGGAACTGATATGGGAAGAGTCGTGACGATACAAGATACTGATATTATAGGTTTAGTGGTGGGGTTGATTATTTATGTTATTGGTTGGATTATGGGCCAAGCACAGCAACTACAAGAAGAGCAAGAGTTAGTGATTTAATGGCGATTATTATTGATTTAGATGTTGTGTTAGCTAAGCGAAAAATGAAATCTACAGAATTAGCTGAAGCGATAGGTATTACGCCACAAAACTTATCCGTTCTTAGGGCTGGGCGAGCTAAAGCTGTACGCTTTACAACCTTAGATGCAATTTGTAAGCACTTAGGTTGTCAGCCAGGTGATATTCTGCGTTTTGAAGATGACTAACGCAAAATGAGTTTTGTTTGTTTAGTTTGAGCGTCTTTTAATAACTTGCGGTATTTTGCCGGGGTGACGTGCATTATTGCTTTGAACTCTTTGATTAAATGGGGCTGATCGGTAAAGCCACACTCTACAGCAATATCTGCAAAGCTTTGCTCAGGGTTTTCCTTAATTGCTTGTTTAGCCAGTTTTACTCGGTAAATACGTTCAAAATATTTAGGTGTGACACCACATTGCTCCTTAACCTGCCTTTCAAGCTGACGTTGACTCAGTGGGGCACGCTGATAAGCCGTTTCGAGAGGCGTTAACTCAATGAGATTACGGATTAAATGTTTTGAGTGTTTATTATGTTGATTTAATCTGTGCTGGCTAGTGAAATACGATTTGACCAAGGTCACAAACTTTTCGAGGTTGGCACTCTGTTGCAAGGTTTTTGCTATAGCATTTAATGAGCTCTTTGCGACGATAGGGTGTGCAGAGCGTTCAAGTTCAGGCAAAACGGTCGGGTTAAAACGAATACCACAGAACACAGCATTTTCTGAAAAAGTAAGTTTAGAAGCATGTGTAGATGTTTGTTGGAATGCATAAGGGGGGAGCAACTGATGGTCATCAAGCAGTAGCTCACCTGCAACAGGAAATATAACACCTGTAGCTCCGTCACAAGCAAGCCATTGCTCCCCTTGAAAATTCGCCCTGGCAAACCAAATAGCTTGAATACTTTGGGCAATATCACCTTTAGGGGTCATCAGTTCTAAGGTAAGGTGGTTACTCATTAAACTCCACTTCAGGTTTAAACATTTTCACAATACGGTTCCAACTATTAATGGCATTAATAGCGATTGTGAGAGCGACTAACCCTTCGTCTGTAAATTCTTTAACTAGCGATTGGTAGAAAGTATCATCAATTGGCTGTGCTTGTGTCAATTTTTCTGACAAAGTTAGCGCAAGTTGTTCTTGGTTAGTGTAAAAGGGCATATCTTTCCAAGCACATAAACCAATAATACGGTTCGTAGTTTCACCATAGTCTTTTGCTTGTTGTGTGTGCATCGCAATACAAAAAGCACATTGATTAAGTTGCGACACTCTTAATTTAATAAGCTCCCATGTTTTTAAGCTGAAAGTCGTTTCGGCAGCCTGTTTTATAAGTTGCTCTTGTTCCATTAGGTGCTTTATTAGCAGTGGTTGTAAAGAAAAATAGTTAGCTCGTTTCATAAATGATCCTTAAATAATATTTTCAACGAGCTTAGTGCTTATGCATTGTTTAATATTGCAAAAAAACGACATTTTATAGAGTTTCTTAGACACGCCAATTAGCACCTTATTTTGAATCCTGCTATGCTACGCGCATTTGCAACACTGAGTATTTGAGATGATTAACGATAACGATGTAATTGAAACATTAGATGAGTTAGAAACGTTTTTACGCCTAGTTGAAAATGGCGGTTTAGGGCTTGAGAACGTAGCCGGAGTTGCACTTGCTACAAACAATAGTGATGGTCGCCCATTTGTTGCGGTGCTTGATGATAGTCATAAGCTGCTACTGGGTCGTTACGTAAGTAATGATGTTTATGAAAACGGTAAAGATATGATCCGTTATGGGACTAAAAAAGCACATTAGCGTTTTTCTTGTTGATAATGAATTGCTATAGTGGCGGCTCGTTTTCATGATTATCTATTAGTTTTAGTTAGTTTTAAAAGGAAATTTGTTTATGAGGTTTTTAATGTTGGCCTTGGTTGGTTTAGTTTTATCTGGATGCGCAAACTCAGGTAAAGAACAAGCAAGTAACGATGGCTTAATTTGTAAAATGGAAAAACCGACTGGCAGCAATATTGCTACTCGCGTGTGTCGTACACCTGAACAAATTGCTGCTTTGGAAAAAGAAGGTAAGCAAGGGATTCGTGATATTCAAAGAAATAGCACTAATACAATAAAATGAATTAGTGGCTGCAATAAGCTCTATAGTATTTTAGCGTTTCAATGGCCACATGTTAATTGTGGCCATTTTTTTGATTGTATTTTGATATTTTATTTTGTGCGATGACGCTGCTGTACGTCACTTGCAAAATATCCATATAAACAGAACTAAGTTTAATTTTTGCTGGCGTTCTTTTGTATCTAATAACTAATAATGTTAATGGTTTAGCTAATCGTGTAAAGTTCTCTATGAATACTCATTACCAGTTCGCTAGGAATGCATAACTGATTGGCCAATGTGTCTAAGTAGTGTTTAGAAACTGTTTGGTTCAAATCAATTGCACTGGCACTGGCTGCATATACTTCAATACCCATTTGTGCGTTTGGCACAGCGGCAACTAACTCTGATAGTTGCATTGGTTTTCTTAGCTCATCAAACAGCATGGCTTTTTCTTGCACTGACAATTGCATTGTTTCTACTTGTGCGAAGATTTTTTGTCTTTCGGTTTCATCAATGTGGCCATCAGCATAGGCCGCTGCAATCATAGCGCGCATGAGTAATAATTGCCCATCACTGTGATTATCGTCGATTGCATCAGTGAATGACTGCTCGGGCAGCGTGGCGGGGGTAAAATCAAAACCACGAGAACTAGTTTGCTGAACTGGAGCCGCTTTTTGTTCTGAGTATTGTTTATAGGCTTTCCAAGCAAGGCCACCGACAGCAGCAAGCGCACCATATTTTACGGCTTTTTTACTGCTCTTTTTACTTTTTCCGCCCATCAAGCTCGTTAGCCCACCGCCGGCAACACCACCCAAAAAGCCATTCAGCGCGCCTGATTTATTTAAATTACCCACTAATTTTTGTAAGTCTTTCATTGTTCTCTCCTTGCAGATATGTGCCCAGATTAGGTGATTTAAAATCAAAAGGAAACGAGATAAATGTTACAAAACACATCAGTTAACAATTGGTGGTATATTTTTATTGGGTATTCTATCGGCAATATTAAAACCTGCTATTGGGGTGAATAGAGATTAACTTAAGTCAAGAAAGCCAGCAAACTAGCTGGCTATCTATTGGTGAAAATATAAGGTTTAAATTAAGGTAAACGTCCCTTGCATAATTGCGTAGTGACCAGGGTATGAGCAGAAAAATGCATAATTTTCGCCCTCTTTTAAAAGGTTGCTTGCGAAGGTTACGCTGGTTTGTTCGCCACCCCCTATAATTTTAGTTGCAGCAAGTACACGACTATCACCTTCTTTTAGGTAATTTTTGTCAAGCCCTGCGCCCATGCCATCGCTGGCGATATCTGGAATATCTGCTTGTTTAGAAAGCACCCAGTTATGGCCCATGGCATTTTTTGGTAATTTGCCAGTATGTTTTAGTGTTACCGTCACTTCTTTACAGCTTTTTGGGGCAGTTAATGACTTAGTTGAAAACTGCATCATATCGTTTGATTCAATTGTTAGTTCACATTCATTAGCATTTGCTGAAGCTGCAAGAATAAACAAAATAGAGCCTAAAATTTTCTTCATGGTATTCTCCTTAAATGAACATATTTATACAGTGGCACGTGCATCTTTAGTTAGTTGAACAAGTGCTTTTCGTACTGCTTGAGGGTTATCACATACCTCATTAAAAGGGATGTAGTAGTTCTTATTATGGCTTCTGATGTAGCAGCCTTGCGGTAGCAAACCATTCATAACGGGTGCTGTGTCGTCAACGTGGTAGTGATGGTTTAGAATTAAGGACATTGCATCTTTGTGGTCTTCGTTCATATGATTGATCATATGCAGCTCTTGGTTGTCATCCCATGCTTTTTCTGATGTAAGCCATTCATCTTTTTCAATCCAAAAAATCTTGCCAAAGCCGCCTATATAGCGAATGCGAACAGGGTCTAATTGCCATAAGTTAAAGTCATGAGCGCTACGATAAGAGTCAGCTTCTGGGTATAAAGCAATATATTTGTTGAGTAATACTTCAGCATGTTCTGCTGGAACTAATGAGCCATCACCCACGATGGTTACTCGACCATGTTCGTTTTGATCGCCTGTTTGCGCTGCATCAAATATTGTTAGACTCATGCGCTTGTCGTGAACTAGGTTTTTAGTGTGTTGAGCAATATCGCTGATAAAAAAATACAGTTTTCCTTGCTCATCACGCATGTAAGGAGTTACAGAGCCAAATGGATAGCCGCGTAAATTATATGAAAGGGTAGACATTACTCCGCTATTTTTTTTGTATACCAATTGCTTGGCGTCGTTGACGGCTTGTGTTCTCATGAAAACTCCTGACGTTGAGAATAAATCATTGGGGCGTCATGCAGTGGATGTGACTTAACATACAAAGGCATGGCGTAAATGTGTTTTAAATTATGTTCAGTGAGGACGTCTGATGTTCTGCCAGACGCCAAAATCTGTTTTTGATGCAACATAATAATGTCGCTGGTATAAAGACTTGCTAAATTTAAGTCGTGGATTGCAATAATGGCGGCATTGCCTTGCTCAACAAACTTGTTAACACAACCCAATAAAGCATGCTGGTGGCGCATGTCGAGCGCTGAAGTTGGCTCATCTAATAACATGAGCTTCGGCTGAGCATCATCACTAAATGCATCGAGTTGCGCTAAACAACGCGCCATACTCACTCGTTGTAACTCGCCGCCCGATAAAGCCGTGGCACGACGATCTCTCAAGTGACCCAGCTCCATAAAATCAATGTATTGAGCTACTTTTTTAGCACAGTGCTGCGTTGTTTCTTTGTAAGGGTAGCGCCCCATTGCGACAAGCTCTTGCACTGTGAATGCAAAACCTAGCTGCTGAGACTGCATAACAACGGCACGTTGATGGGCCAGTTTAGCTTGGCTAAATTTTGCTAAGGGGTGGTTGTGGAGCAGTATTTCACCTTGATAAGGATGACTTCCGGCTAGAGTGTGGAGCAAGGTGGATTTTCCAGCTCCATTTTCACCAATTAAGCCCACACATTGACCTGCTTTAATCTTACCAGTTAAATCTTGCAAGATGGCTTTTTCGCCGTAATTAACACTTAAGTTATTAAAACTAAGCAATTGCGCCTCCTTGCTTACTTTTTAAAATAAGGTAGATAAACAAAGGCGCACCAAGTAGGGCGGTGATAATCCCAATAGGAAGCTCTGCTGGCATGACTAATGTGCGTGCGAGCCAATCAGAGAGTAATAAAACGATAATGCCAAGCAACATACACAAAGGCATCATAACCCGTAAATGGGGACCCACCATAAGCCTTGCAATATGCGGAACAACCAAACCAACAAACCCGATTAAGCCTGTCATTGCGACACTTGCTCCCACACCTAATGCAACTAAAATAATGATTTGAAATTTAAGAGTCTGCGTGTTTATTCCTAAATACTGAGCTTGTGATTCACCTAGCAGTAAACAATTCATAGGTTCTTTTAAATACCACAGGCCAATTGCACTGATAAGTAACAGTGGTAATGCTTGATTTAAATTAGCCCACGTAGCACCGCCAAGTGAGCCCATAGTCCAATAGTTTATTAACCTCAGCGCACTGTCATCAGCATAAAAACTTAATAACCCTATTAATGCAAAGGCAAGAGCGTTTACTGCTACACCGACCAAAATCAAGGTCGTCACATTAACTTGACCGGCCTGTTTAGCGATCAGGTAAACAAAAAGCGTGACAGCCAATGCACCTAAAAATGCGGCATAAGGTAAATATTTATCGGCTTGAAAATCAAATTTCGCACCCAGTGCGATAAATGCCACTGCAATAACTGCAGCGCCTGAACTAATACCAATAATAGATGGGTCGGCAAGTGGATTACGGCACAGGGCTTGAGTTGCCGTTCCTGTTTGAGCCAGCACTAAACCAATCATTACAGCTAACATAAAACGTGGTAAACGAATTTGCGTAACAACATTAATTTGTAACGGGTCAAACTGTGTAAAGTGCTCTGGCGCAAGCCAAGCAATAGCTAAACGCCAATCCCAGCCGGCGGGGCCAAAACCAATACTTAGTAAAGATAAGGCGGCAATACTCAGAACGCAAAGGACTATCCATTTATTAGGAAAAAGCCTTGTTCTTAGCACTATTGGTAAAGTAATTGAACCGTTCATAGCTTATTGCGATATTCACTAACTTGCTCAATGGCAATCGCTATTCTTGGTGTTAACCCCAATGATAATAAGCTATCCATAACCAGTAACTTACAGTTTTGTGCTGCTTTTAATAAAGATAAAGCGGGCAGCTTACAAAATGCATCTTTACCACCTAATGAGTATACGACATGAGCAGGTGCAATAATAAAATCGGGTTGCTCTACGGCAAGGATCTCTCTATTTAATGGTTTAAAGCCTGAGTGAGTCTGCGCTAAGTTTTTAATTCCAGTATATTCAAACAACATTTGCGGCACGGTATCAGTACCGGCAGCAACTAAGCCTCTATCATTGGCCGATAATAGAAAAAGTGCTTTTTTACCAGTAAGCGAAGATTTTTCAGGTAAGCTATTTTGGATTTTTTGATTTAAAGCACGTGCTTGCTCTTGCGCACCTAATTCATTACCTAAATTAGTAATTAAGCTATTTAGCTCACTGATAGAGTCTGGCTTAGGGTAGGTTTTTAACGTTACACCAGTCGAACTGATTTGTTTCAATACTTCAGGTCTGCCAGTTCCTTCAAGTGCAAAAAGTGCCGTTGGGCGTAAAGAAAGTACACCTTCCGCAGCAAGATCGCGGTAATACCCAACCTGAGGTAACTCTGTGGCCGCTTTTGGATACATACTCGATTGATCAACACCTACTAGCTCTTGCTGCTGACCTAACGCGAATATAATTTCTGTTAATGTTCCTCCGGCACTTACTATTCGTTGCTCAGCGAAGACTGAGCTTGAAAGCAGTAATAACATGACGCTTAAGTATTTCATATTTGCACTCACTTGAATGATAGTAGCCCTATTATAATTAATTAAATGCAAATGAAAATAGTTATCACAATCAATATGTGTTTGAGGGTGTAACTTCGTAGTTCAACTCTTTGTGCTAGTCTTGTTGGATGAAATTTAGATTATACTCGATCATCTATCACTTTGAGGGCGGGAGGCTTGCATGAGGCGTTTTTATGAAACAGAACGAACTTTAATGGATTATCGAGAAAGAGAAAAAAGCCGTTGGC
Source organism: Pseudoalteromonas sp. PAST1 (assembly GCF_021532515.1). Taxonomy (NCBI): domain Bacteria; kingdom Pseudomonadati; phylum Pseudomonadota; class Gammaproteobacteria; order Alteromonadales; family Pseudoalteromonadaceae; genus Pseudoalteromonas; species Pseudoalteromonas sp. PAST1. The sequence goes on from NZ_JAKGBH010000007.1 coordinate 29,433, forward strand.
TTAGGATGCTTTTTATTACAGTGATTAGTATTGCAATTTCTTTACTGATTACTTTCTTGATTCTTCTGGCTACAAGGACAGAAATGATGCCTATCATTTTTATTATAGCGACAATTGCTCCTGCAGTTACTGCACCAATCGTTTCATGGTCTATTAGTGGTTTGATGATTAAAGTTCAAAAATTAGAGGAAACACATCGAAAACTAGCAATGTATGATCATTTAACAGGATTGCTATCTCGTCGAGAGTTTCTAGCTCAAGGGAATGAACTATTGCAAATGTGTCAAAGTAATAATCAACCAGTTGTATTTGCTTATTTAGACTTAGATCACTTCAAAAAAATTAATGATACATACGGTCATGCTGCTGGAGATGAGGTATTGGTAAGTTTTGCAAACCTAGTCAAGAAAACTTTAAGGCAAGAGGATTTACTAGGTCGTTTAGGGGGCGAAGAGTTTGCTCTAATTTTGGTAAACACGCGAGTGGTAGAGGCAAAACAGAAGCTAGAATTGCTCCGTAAATCTGTCGCAAAGATGACAATTAATTACGCTGAGCAACCGCTAAAGATTACAGTTAGTTTAGGGGTAGCTGATTGGGACCGTCCTCATGAAGAAAACTTAATATCGTTAATGAAAAGAGCTGATAATGCACTGTATAGCGCTAAATCATCTGGGCGAAACCAGCTTGCATTTGCCAAGCTATTTTAATGGCTTGCTCCATAAAAACACTGATATATTGTTTGTCTTTGAAACACCTAAATTCTTTAAATAATTTTATTTTTTAAGTAGGGCGCATGTTACGATTTTTTTCTATAGACCAAGGTGTGATCACAGAAACAGAGCCAGCTGCTGATATGCCTCTTGCAACCGCTATTAAGAATGCCCATTGGATTGATACTATAAATCCGACTGAAGAAGAACGACAAGCGCTGGCAAGCACCCTTAATATCACCTTACCCGGCGCTGATGATGTTGAAGAAATCGAGGCCTCTTCTCGTTGCTTTATCGACCATGAAGGCTTGCATGTGCATGCGCTTTTCATGTCACCAAACGAAGGGCGCTTTAACACGGTAACCGTAGCTTGTTTGTTACAAGACAACTGTTTGCTGACAATCCGCGATGATGAACTAGCCGATTTTCGTCTATTACGACTACGTGCTCGGAAAGGGCAAGTGGCGTGTGATAATCCAAAGCAACTTTTGGTGACTTTATTTGACCAAAAAGTCGAAAACCACGCTGATATGCTTGAAGACATGCATCATCAGTTAGAAAAACTCAGTGCCTATGTACTTGAAGAGGATGACTCTGACTTAGAAGAAGCCGTTAGCCGAATTTCTCGCCTTGAAGATAATAACGGTAAGGTGCGTTTATGTTTGATGGATACGCGCCGGAATATTTCGTTTTTACTGCGCCACCTAGGAGCGCCGACAGAAGACCGCGAATCACTACGTGAAATTGTACTCGATATTGATACCCTTATGTCTCACTGTACATTTTTGTTTGATAAGGTGAATTTCTTAATGGACTCGACTCAGGGTTTTATTAACATCGAACAAAACCAAATTATCAAAACCTTCTCTATTGCCTCTGTGGTGTTTTTACCTCCAACCGTTGTCGCCAGTATTTATGGGATGAATTTTAACAGTATGCCTGAACTGCAATGGGCATGGGGTTACCCGTTTGCAATTGGCATTATGTTGCTGTCTGGCTTTGCACCTTACTTGTTCTTTAAACATAAAGGTTGGTTGTAACAAAGCATAAAAAAGCCCAGCAAATGCTGGGCAAGGGGTCTTCGGATAGACCTAGGGGGTTTAACTTTTCAATTCGCCGGTAGACGATTCGATATGTGCACGAACAAACCATTGGAATTGTTCTAAATCAGCCAGTTGGCCAGTGATCATATCTTCAGAAACTGGGTCTAGCTCACCAAGCTTATCGATAGCTGCACGGTGGTCTTTATTAACACCGTTATACACTTTATCAAGCGCTGTTAGGTGGTCAGTAACTAAGCCTTTACCAATTGAATAATCTTGCCAAGTACGGCGTTCTACAATTGATTGAGGTGTGCCAACAGGTACGCCGCCCATGGTTGCAATACGCTCTGCAATCGTGTCAGTCATCTCTTGCACTGCGCTTACTTGTGGGTCTAACATTTCGTGTACACCAATAAAATTAGGACCAACAACATTCCAATGAATGTGTTTTAAAGTGAGGTGTAAATCGATTAAAGCGACCATGCGTTGGTCTAGAATAGCAATCGTGTCCGCTGCAGCTTGGTCTTTAACGCCCGGTGCTGTAAATTCTGCGATTTTTGATGATGAATTACTCATTACTCCTCCGAGATTATCTGTAAATTTCCTTTCGCTTTTAATCTAAAAAGCATGTGTAATTACATAGAAGCAAGCGTTGTGCCTAATAATTTTTAAATTATAAGGAACTGAATTTAAAAGATTAATTTTATTTAAGTCTTGAGGGAGGGTGATACTAGCTAAGAAGAAGTATGAAAACTCTGCACACCTTCTGTAAAAAATTCAGTGTGCAGATATAAAGTTACGATTTAAGAAAGTAAAGCCGCCGCTAAACGAACAAAATCAGATGAGGTTAGAATGCCCACTAGGTTGTTATCTTTATCAACCACAGGCATGCAGCCATGACGGTTCTCAACAAAAAACTTAGCAACTTCGTGTAGCGGTTGCTCTGGCGAGATACTGGTAAAATCGGTAGCCATAATATCAACCACTTTAGTTTGCTTTTCCTTGCGTTCGAGGGCGCTGGCACTGTAATTAGCCATGATATTCATTACCTGAGCAATCATGATTTTTTGCGTTAACATGCCAACCAAACCACCATGCTCATTGATCACAGGGACATGACGAACATTTTTCTCTTTCATTAGATTATGAGCATCATGCAGGGTATTTTGCGCGCTAATAGCAAATGGGTCTGGCGTCATTAAATCACTAACTAGGTGTGTCATGGCTACATCCTTACAATTAATCAAGTTGTGGTAAGTTTAGCGCTTATCTAGTTAATTTCACTTAAGTGAGATCAAAGTATTAGTGATTAACGGTGTAATTACTTATGCAGTTCAGCCGTAGGTAAAAAGATGTAATGAGGATAATTTTTACCTTTAAATATTAATTTTATGAATTATTAGCTTGTTCAATTAGCGTATAAGCATCATGCGCTTTTTCACTTGGTTTTATGCCTTTTCCTAAAATGATTGTTAATTGTACGACTATTGTGCGCTCTAATAACGTTGACTCATGCAGTGCTGGCGAAGTTTGACTTGTGCAGGTTAATAAACCGCAGTGGGCTCTTTGCTCGAAACGAGGTTTGTTAGTGGGCTTGGCGCGTTCAACATCAACTGCCTGCTCGGCAACGAGAAACCAGTCATAACCGGTGTCTATCGTAATGTTGGCGGCTTGCAGCATACTTTGCTCAAGCGCTGAGCGCTTTGAACCGTGACGAGTCTCGTATCGAAGGATATATTGATTATCTGCAAGCTGCTTAGTTGTTAGGCCAGGAATGTTTTTATCATTCGAATGTTGGCTGCTGGTGCAGCCAATTAATACAATGGTAATATAAGCTAATAATACGTGTTTCATGATTGTCTCGCTTATTGCCAATGGCTAGTCAGTGCTTGTTGTTCGGCGTTACGATCTAACGGTTGGCCTTGAATGTGCTCGTCGATGTAACTATCAAGCGCAGGTGTTTTACTTGCTAAGCGATAGCTTTGGCTTGACATTGCGCGTTGCTCGCTCGATGCATGAAGCTGCCAAATTCCTTGTTGTTTACAAGCAATATGTGTTTGCTGGGTAGTTTTAGAATACAGCGTGTATTGGCGGCAAAAATCGCCATTAGTATTAACAAAGCTAAGCTGTGCAGTTAGGCTTCTGTTTGTATCTAATAGTGTGTTGTCGCCACTTAGTTGTTGATCTAATGCGTTGGCAATGGGTTGTTCCAAACCTTGTTGTTGAACAAAGCTAGCAATAGCGACTGTAAAAAGCACCGCAATACTTGCTGCAACGGCCATTTGTTTGCGACCAGCTAGTTTAATTTGCTGCCATTTGGATAGCGAAACGACATTCTCTTTATTATGTTGCTCGATTGTTTGTGCAAGTTCATCAGACAAGGGCATTGCATCAATCTGTGCTGCGTGTTGTTTAACTAGCATGTCAACTTCAGATAGTTCAGCTAGGCGTAAAGCGAGTTGCTCATCTTCAGCAATTGCATTACGTATTGCGTCCATTTCGTTTGCTGGTAATTCATTGTCTAAAAAAGCACTGAGTGTTTGGTCATCAATCTTCATGCGTTTTCCTTAGTGAAATCAGGCTTAATTAATTGATAAAGTGCAGCTCTGGCTCGTGACAATTTACTCATCACGGTGCCAACAGGTATTTCGAGGGTGTGCGCAACATCTTTGTAAGCCATACCTTGCACTGCCACGAGGGATACAATAGCGCGTTGTTCATCTGGCAAGGTTGTTAAAGCGTTATTTACCCGCTGCAAAGTCTCTTGGGTTGCGAAACTCTCTTGTTCATCGTCACAGATGGGTTCTTGAAGTTCTGTATTTTGAACTGCCTTTAAGCGCACTTTTTGCGAGCGGTATTCGTCGATCCAAACATTGCGACAGATCTTGAAAGCCCATTTTAGTGGTTCAATATCATCGGGCATGCCTTTTTGTAAAAGTTTCTCGATGGTCATTTGTACAATATCATCGGCATCTGCTTGATTGCCGGTAAGCGAAAATGCAAAACGTCGCAGCGCTGGTAATAAACTGGTTACTGTATTTGTCATAGTTTCCCTTATTGGTTAGGGTAAGGGCCGATTAATGAAATAACTCATCAATGATTCAGCCAACTCACACTACTATAACGAGCAAGAAAAAGTTTTATTCCCAATAAATGCAATTTTTCTTTCACTGAAACGTTATAGTAGTACCTAACTAAATGAGAAGTCACTGTAACATGAAATTGAAATCAGTCATTTTAAGTAGTTTGCTGTTTACTTCAAGTACGCTATCAGCTGCGATTATCAAGCCAATAAATGGTGTGATAGAACAGGTAGATCCTGTTATTAATCAACTTGAACCGCGCATCACTAGCCAAGTAGAAAGCATACGCAAACATGAGTTAATCGACGACGCAACAGCCATTGTGACCTCGCTACCCAAAAGGCTAGAGATACTTAATCAGTTGCAGGCTCCTGCATTTGTTGAAGTCGACGTTGAGCATGGTTTTCGTGCAGTTGAAAGGCAATGGATAATGCTCGCGAATGAACAACATCAGGCAAAACTGTTGCAAATTGGCGCGCAAATTATCGTCACTAAACAATACACGTCATTGGGTTTGTCATTAGTGCGGTTTGTTGTCCCGACGAATTACGATTCAAAAGCGCATTTGCAACGTTTACTTTCACTCGATGATGCAGCGTTATTGGACAGAAATCATATTTATCAAGCGCAAAATGGTTCTCAGCAAGATGCGTCTACAAAAAAGCTTACAGCAATGTGTGACTGGTCTGTAAAAATTGGCATGATTGATAGTGCGATAGATACGACTCATCTGGGATTTAGTAACACACAGATAAAAATGCAGTCATTTCTTGCAAATGACTTAGTATCCCCCGATTTGCACGGCACTGCGGTTGCTGGCGTTTTGGTAGGTAAGTATGGGCAGCTCATGCCGTTATTATCTGAGGCAACATTATACAGCGCGGCGGTGTTTTATCAGCAGTCTGATTTTTCACAAGGGGCGACATTAGCTGCAATAGTTGAAGCACTTAATTGGTTGGTTGCTAACGAGGTGCCTGTTATCAATATGAGTTTTACTGGGCCCGACAACGCTATTTTAGCGGCAGCAATCAATGCTACAGCGGCTAAACACGTAACTTTAGTGGCGGCTGCAGGCAATGAAGGACCTGCTGCGCTGCCACTTTATCCTGCGGCATACCAACATGTCATTGCTGTCACGGCACTAGATAGCCAAAACCGAATTTATCGCTGGTCAAATAAAGGTGATTATATTGATTTTGCGGCATTAGGCGTCAATGTCATGACGTTAAAAGCTGGGGGGTATCTTGGCCGGGAATCTGGAACCTCTATTGCCGCGCCGCGTATTTCAGCGGCGGCTGCATGCTTATCGGCAAAGCCAAATGCTTCTCCTAAAAATATTTACCAGGCGTTACAGCAACAAGCGAATGATTTAGGTGAAGTAGGCAAAGATGCGGTGTTTGGACATGGCGTAATCGATTAAAAGCTGGCTTTTAATGACAGCGAAGCAATACTTTGGGTATAGGTGTTTGCTGCCAGCTTAGATTGATAATCGCCGTACTCTGCTTCAGTAACAATTTGCAAAGAGTCAAAAACAGAAAGCTGCCAAAATGCGCTGACTACACTGCGACTTTCATCCCGAGATGGCTCGCTTTGTGTAAGTGGTTGGTTGATAACTTCTTGGTAGTTTTTATCTTGATAGCGCCAGCTTAATCCTGCTTTATTGCTTATATCAAACGCTTTAAAACGATGAGTGATGCCTGTATTTAAGCCCCAACTTTTAAAGTTAAATTGCTCTGAATCAGCATTTTCTTTATCTAAACTAGCGCCTAAAAGCAGCATCGTTTTACCCTGATTAATAAAGTAATACAGGTTCGAATCAAGCCCTAACCCTTTTGCATCGCGCATTGACTGTGTGGCGAATTGTTTATCTGATGCCCTAATTGCAGTACGCAGATAGGTTGTTGGATTAAAGTAGTGGCCCACATACAAACTTGCTTGATCCAAGGTTAAAAATGTTTCTTTTGCTACTTTTGCTAAAGCGCCGTCATAACGAATACCTACATCAGTACCAGAAAGGCTATAGCTAGAATCAAGGCTGTATTGATGCAATGCCAAGTCGTACTGGTCAAGCTGATTATAATTGGTTTGCTCGTATCGATAACTTGGTGTGAACTTAAGGTTGTCAGTTGCATGTAACTCAGCGCTAACGCCAGCTTTAAGTATTGAACCCGTATCACTTTGTGAAGAAATATCATCTAACTCTTTAATGGCTAAATCGGAGTTAGTCGTTAAGCCAATTTGTGCATCAGCATGAAAAGTTGCATCCGAAGCAAATACTTGAATGCTTGTGGTTAACGCACTTAAGGTGATGAGCTTATTAATTGTACGCATAATAATCTCCTAAAGGAGCGCCGGGGGATAACCCGGCACGCTATTGGTTAAAGGCCTAAGTTCAAGCTGTTTTGAATGTTATTAACGACTTCGGTAGTCGTCGCCGCGGATACTTGCTCAGCAACTTGTTGATTGACGCTGTTGCTAACAGTTGATGAAATGGTTTGCTCAACACTACTTTGTACAGAGCTCATTGCAGCTTGTTGTACATTACTAATCAGTGATGATTGCAGGTCATTAGTGATTTGCGAGGCCTGACTTAGACCAGCAGAGCTTAGCTTACTAGGCTCTAAAGACGCTAATACATCTGTTTGCTGAGTCAATTGATTTTGCATTGCGTTAGTTGTGTTCGAATTTGTGTTCGCGACGGCCACATTACTAACAGCAGTTGTCGCAGTTGACAGCATTGACTCACCTGCTAGCGCTACGGTATTGGCTGCTTGAGAAGCGCTTGATACTGAGTTTGTTAAACCAAGCTCGGGCATAGTTTCCGCAGGCTGCTGCTCATCGTTTTCAAGCGTTGTTTGATTATTTGCTTGTCCGCTATTTGAGCTTTCAGTATTCACACCAGCTGATGAATTTTGTGTTGTTGCCGAGCCCGACACTTGAGTTGATTGTATCAGTGTCGTATTCGACGTTGCTTGGTTTGAATCAGTCGAAACTTGACTATTATTTGCTGTTTGCTGCTCAGATGCTACTGATAGTTGCACGTCAGCTGCTGATGAAGCCGCTGAAAAGCCTGTTGCAGTTACGACACAGATTGCGATAAGTGATTGTTTGAAGTTTGTCATTGTCTCGTCCTCTTTTTTGCGAATTGACATAGAGGTAACGAGTGGGTGAAAGGTTTATTCCAAAAATTTTTAACTTTTTCCATCAAATTAGCTAACTTATTGAAAGCTAGACAGAGCTTTCACTTTTTGTTCATTCACAGGTCACTAAGCTTTAAATTTTTAAAGAAGCTACTGCAATGAAAACATGTTTAGTTTTAGCCTTATTATTTTGCTCTGGATCGGTTTTGGCTAATAGCGTCTGTGGTGGAACGACTGCCAATGGCTATGTGCGTAATGCAGTAAAACTACCCAGCAAGGGTGATAACTTTACCAGTTACAGCAAAATGGCAGAACTGGCAGGGCGTACGTATGTTCATTCGCAGGTAAAAAACATCATTGTTGATACCTACCAAGCGCTCCAGAAATCCCATCCTGATAAACGATACAAATACGCTGAAACGGGCTTAGAAAATGGCGGGAAATTTAGCCCGCATAAAACCCATCAAAATGGTTTGTCGGTTGATTTTATGACACCTGTTGTTAAAGAAAAGGGGCAATCAGTTCATTTGCCAACTCATGTATTTAATCGTTTTGGCTACGATATTGAATTTGATAAACAAGGCCGGTTTGAACAGTTTAAGATTGATTACACTGCTTTAGCAGCTCATATTGTTGAGCTGCATAAATCGGCAACAGCAAAAGGTTACGACCTTTGGCGAGTGATCTTTGACCCAACCTTGCAAGCTGGGCTTTATAAAACCAAGTATGCCGACTATTTAAAAGAGCATATTCAGTTTTCGACTAAACCATCCTGGGTGCGACATGATGAGCATTACCATGTTGATTTTTTAGTGCCGTGTGAAAAATAGTCTTCAATTCATTACGGTTAGAATTGTTAATTAGATTATACGGTTTTAGTGAACAAGCAGCTAAAAGCTGATAAAGTACGTTGCGCAAAACATGGATGTTTCAACTTGTGCCACTTTTAAGTAAGTCCCTCACGTTTTCTTTAAGAAAAATAGAATCATGCCTCTGTTTGTATTTAATATGCTTAAAGCCTCACTATGCACATAGCTTAAGCATTTTAATTTAGAATTTACTATTAAATATAGAATTTAAAAATATGAAAAAATTAATACAAATCTTTTCTATTTTATTCTTTGTATCAACTTTATCTGCTTGTATGACAACTTATAACCCTGTTCCTCAAGGATATCAGGGCGAAACAGCAACTATAGATGACACCTTCAGAACCATGGCAACTAGTACAGGTCGCTTCTTTTACTTGAGTAAAGTGAATGGTAAAGATGTCAATAACGCTATTAGGGCAACAAACCAAGCTACTTATGGACAAGGTATGGTTCTGTCACCAGTGGGGTTTAGTCGAAAAGTACCAGCAGAGGAAATGACACTAACACTTGTAGCGCAGGTCCATCATGCCGCACCTATTAACTATATGTTTAATTCAGGAACGAATTACATTGTTACAGGTGATGTATCTTTTATTCCAGAAGCAGGACAAAGCTATCTAGTAAAGGGATATTTGAGTAGTGACTTTTCGTCTGTTTGGCTTGTAAATAGCGCTGGTGAGCAAGTATCTGATGCTGTTGTTTTAAAAGGTGATCCTGATAAGAGTACAGCTGTAATCGCCAAATTAGTTAAGGGTAAAGTTGTACTTCCCGAGCCGCCAAAAACGCAAGCGACTATTAAAAAGCAGGTTGCTATCACAACAGAGTCATTTGATAACCCATTGTTTTTTCTTGAGCAGGGGCTAAGCGCAGAAGCTATTATTAAGAAGTTAGGTGAGCCTGATCATATTCGTTATATTGAAAAAGGCTTTTTTAATAACAAGCCTGAAATACAAATATTTCATTTCACAGATCTTGGCAGTGTTCAAATGGTTAAGTCACCTGCAGATGGGCAATTTTACTCAAAGTTAACTTATAATGTTAATAGCCAAGAGCATTATCAGTTTGTTGATGTAGTGAACCAAGCTGATGGTACCGAAACTCAAATCCTTGGTAAGAAATTTTATAATATCGGTGTTTATAAAGAGCAATACCTAGACGCATTAGCGAATAAGCTCTGGCAAAATAAATATACTGTCGATGGGCGTATGCTAGATGGTGTCGCGTACTATTGTAAAATTATTGCCAATGCACAAACGATGCGTTATCAAGCTATGCTAAAAAGCCTTGTTGCAGATAAAGATGTTCCTTCAAAGTTACGTCGTCATTGTAAAGCGGCCAAAAAAGATATAGACAAATTAAAGCTCGCAACTGTTGAGCAGTTTGAATTTATGTAGTTTAGATCCAAGCCAATTCACTTAATCAAGTGAATTGGTATTTCAATCTTAATAATTATTTAAAACAAACTAAACATCACTGAAGCGATTAACAGTATTGCCATTAGGTAGTTAAATGCTTTTAAGCGCTTTGGGCTGGCAAGCCAGTGTTGTAGCTTTTCGCCAAGTAGAGTCCACGAGCTGACACAAGGCAGGTTAATTAAACCAAATACGAGGCTTACGATTAACACTGAGGTGAGGTTTTTATCTGGGGCATATAAACTAACCGCGCTTAATGCCATTGCCCACGCTTTTGGGTTCACCCATTGAAATAGTGCAGCCTGAATAAAAGTAAACGGCTTACTTTCACTACTGGCTTTTTGTTGTGCGTTACTTGTGGCAATTTTAAACGCCAGATAGAGCAAATAAGCAATGCAAAATACTTTCAATATCAAATAGCTTGGTGGAAACAAGTCAAATAGCTGCATGATGCCAAGGCCGACTAAAACTAACATCAACATAAAGCCAAACGTTACGCCAAGTAAGTGTGGTGTGGTTCTTTTAAAGCCAAAGTTAGCACCTGAGCTCATCAACATTAAGTTATTTGGCCCTGGGGTAATTGATGACACCAAAGCAAATAATGCCAAGGCTGTTAAAATTTCAAAACTCATCGCTATCTCTCCATTTGAATTTAGATGCAATTATAAGTTGTAATGCGCGCAATTTTTGCGCTTAATGTTGTTGTGTGTATTTAAATTTCACAATCAAAAATGAAAAAAGATAAAATTAACGACAGAATATTGCATGAGCTTAAGCGCAATGGCCGAATTGCCAATGCCGAGCTGGCAGATAAAGTTGGTTTATCGCCATCGGCATGCCTTCGTAGAGTGCAAGAGCTAGAAAAGCTTGGGGTTATTGCGGGGTATCGGGCGGTTATTAATAATCAGGCTGTTGGCCTTGGGTTTATCGCTTATGTTGGGGTTGGTTTAAATGAGCACTCAACCGTCTCTCAGCGAGCATTCGAACACGCTCTTGAGTTTATTGATGAAGTAAAAGAGTGCCACAATGTAACTGGCTCGTTTGAATATTTGTTGAGAGTTGAGACGGCGGATCTCAAGTCCTATAAAGCATTTCATGCAGATGTACTTGGCTCAATCCCACAAGTACGAACTATTACAACTCATGTAGTGATGGAATCGCCGAAGGATGAACGCGCTTAGTAAATAGGTTTAGAGCCTTTATATAGAAAACGTTTGGAAAAAGGCATTAGCAAGCGCTAGTGCCTTTTTTTTTTAACGGGCAGTTAGCGCAATAATCAGCGGCTACAAGTTGGTAGTGTAAGCAGCAGGTTTTACGCATAAATGTCAGCGTATTGTTTTGATCACTAAAGCGATGTTTACCACATAGCTTTTGCCATGGTTGAAAACGCTTTGCTATAAATTTTATCGATTTGTCTGGCCAGCAAGCGATTAACGCTGCGTGGAAAGTATCACTTTGTAAACGTTTTAATAATCCTTTATTTAGCCTGTATTGCAATGGCACGTTATTATACCAAGCTTGCTGGTGGTCAAATAAATGATTGGCTGCCAGTTCAATCAAATCTGCATTATTAAAAGAGTCTTGTTGAGCCATGATATTTAAATTAGCCAAACCATAAATATGTGAGCCTGTTACCCGCTGCTTAATATTGACCAGATCAGGAATGCAACCAAGCTGCTCTACACAGGCTACTAATAAGTAAATAACTTGCCAGCTCAGTTGTAAATAGAGGTTGATTGCGACATATCCCTCAGTAACATTTGCTCCTCTTAATTTTATAGCGTTAGCTAAATCGGTTAATTGCTTGCTAGTTAAACATTGACTGCTAAACCATTGTTCATCGATTGTTGGAGTTAAGAACGTCAGCAGTGAGCACTGCTGACGTAAGGCTAACTCAAGCTTATTATGCTGTTGTGTTTGCAAGTGCATATTGCGCCAATGGGTTTTGTAAATCACCTGCATACTGCAAGCTTGAAGCTGGGTCGGTAATATCAACCATTTGTTGATTGTTACGCAGCTGTAAGCGGTTTAAGCACGACAATGGGAATGACTCAGCAAATAAATCATGTTCAGCAAACTTGTCTTTAAGTGCGGGATGACTCGCCTGATACTGAACAATTGTATCGGCGACGGCTTGCCAAAACTGTTGTTCGGTCAAAAGGCCATCAGTTACTAAAATTGCCGAAAGGTAGCGGAAGAAGCAATCGAAAATATCAGTAAAAATAGACAACACGGCAACGCCTTCTGGAATGGTTACCTTAATCCGCTTTATTTCATCATTCAGCTCGATATTACTATTTAATAAGGCAATTTCTTCACCAATGTCTTTAATGAATACGCCTACCGGAACATGATTGTTAAATCGAACGATGAGATTTTCACCATGTGGCATAAAGACTAAATCATACTGGTAAAAACAATGTAGCAATGGTGTCATATAAGCCTGTAAGTAGTGGGCTAGCCACTTATCAGCACTTAGCCCCGACTTGGCAATTTTAGCGCTTACAAATGAACGGCCTTCGCTATCGATATGAAGCAGACTTGCCATAGTGGCAAGGCTTTCATTCTCGTCCATGTATTGAGCTGGATTTTCACGCCAAAGAGCCGCCATCATTTTCTTATAAGGATTATCGCCAAGCGCTGGATGAGTGTAATACTGCTCATCAAAGCCAAGGGTTGCGACTTCTCTTAAAGGTTGAAACTTCAGAGATTTTAAATAGCTATCTTGGTTTACTAAGTCGAACAACCATTGATTTATTGCCGGAGTTACTTTCATATAGGCGCTCGATAAGCCCCGCATAAAGCCCATATTTAAAATCGATAAGGCGGTTTTAACATAGCATTTGTGCGGTTTGCTGATGTTATACAGGGTACGAATTGATTGCTGCGGTAAATAACTATCTTGTGAGTAGCCTAAACAGACAATATGTTTTTGCGAGATGTGATAGCTATAAACATGGACTAATTTGTTAAACCATTGCCATGGGTGCATAGGAAATAACAGATAGTCACTTGGCTTTAAACCTTGCTCAGTTAGTGCTTTTTCAAAGCGTAAACGCTCAGCTAAATCAAGCTCATCGGCAATCAAGCTCTCGTATTTATAATCATCGGTACTTTTAAAGGTGGTGTGCTGTTTGTGACAGGCAAGCCATATAATTTGAAATGGGTTTGCGGCTTCTGGGGTATATTGGTGAAAATCTTGTGAGTTAAAACCAATGCGGCCATTGTTGGCAATAAAGCTTGGGTGACCCATGGTCATTTGGGTTTCGATCACTTGAAAATCTGCGTCTGCTAATTGCTGAGCGCTATAGCGATTATTTTTAAATTTAAATGCAAAGCCACTGAGTGTACTTGCGAGTTCTTCGAGATAGGTGCCAAGCATTGATTTGTCTATGTTTAACTTATCATTACACTCAAGTACAAACGCGATAGCGTCTAATGGTTGGCTGTGGTTAAGCGCCATTTTAGTAATGCTATTTGGCTCAACTTGTAGGTGATTAAGCAGCATTGATTCACCTTTAAACTGATAGCTTTGCCCACCCATGGTATGCAACACGTAATGGTTTGGTTTTTCACTGTCGTAGCTAAATAGTCGTTCGTGATAAAACTCACTGAGCATTTTGGCAATCAGTAAACGGTTTGCGTATTGCCACGCTTGTTGGTCTAGATGTGAGGTACTGCAAGATGGCGTTGTTTGTTGCACTGCGGGACCTTGCTGTGAAATGTCGAATCGAGATGAAAGATGCTGTAAGTAATTAAAATGATCTTTTTCTAAACTACCTAATAATGCAGTTTTCTCACCTAATTTAATAGCTTTATGATGGCTGAAACCTGCCTTTAAGTTAAGGCGATGAATTTTATGATTGGCTACATCTGGCTCCACAATCACTCGCTCACATGAGAGGGTATTAAACATAAACTCTAATACCGACTGCATAACAGCAAGACTAAACCCTGCCACAGAGAACTGCTTTGGAGCGAGTAAAATATGCATGCCTAAATCGCCGTTTTTAAGCGCTAGGTGGTTCTCAAGTTTTAGTATGTGTGGTTTGTAAATCTCAATTAAAGCAATGGGTGTTTGGTTTATTTCAAGCAAATAGGCTTGTTGAGCCTCATCTTTATTGAGTGTTGTATAAAATTCTAAAATCTCTTCGGGAGAATGTTCCATTGCTCCCCAAAATTGAGCTTGGGGGTGTTTAAGCCAAGGGGTAATCGTCATTAGATCGTGTTCAGGGTTTAATGCTCTGATTTTTACATCACCAAGCAAAGCGTGCTTGATAGGAGTTTCAGTAATATTTTTCATAATCGTGTTCTCTTAAAAATTAATAACTGTGAATAGGGTCTGTTGAGGTATGTTTGTTGCGTAAAAAAAGCAGATAAAACAAACATAAAGTGATGGCAAAGCCGACAGAACCCGTCAGTAATGGGGTGTTTAGTTCAAAGCGAGAGACTAAATCTCCCGCTAAAAATGAGGCGCAGATGACGCCGATATTTTGCATAAAATGAAGCTTGGCAAAATCGCTTGAGTAAAAGCGTGGTTCGCTCATTGCAAACAACATGACTTGCAGACGCACGGTCAGTAAAAATAGCCCAATAGCAAATACAACACGGCCGAACACAAGCCATTGCCAGTGTGAGCTAAGTTGTATAAATAGGCCGATACTGCTTAATACAAGTGCATAGGCGATTGTTTTACTGTGTTGATTGGTTGCAGGTTTGTTTTTGGTTGTAATCAAAATGACAAGTGCAACCCAAGCAGGGATAGCAAACACAACGCCAGCTAACAGTGCATTGCTGAAATCACTTACTTGTTGCCAAAGTAGCGTAAAGTATGGCGTTGCTAAGAACATGCTGAAGTACACGCCCATAGATATAACCCCTAAGCGAATAATGTAGCCAGGGAAACGCTTTCGTTTTACTGATGATGCGGTTAATTCCCGTGGCTTGTAGCTTACTTTTAATAAGTAAATTAAATACAAGCAGAGCATAACCTGTAAGCAGTCGCCCGCAGCCATCACTAAATATAAAAAGCGCGGCTCAATACTTTGAATGATTAAGCCACCTAATAAAGCACCGCCAATACCACCAAAGTGTAAAAGCACACTAAATAAAGCAACGACACCGAGGTGCTGTTGTTTTTCTTCGATACTTAGAACAAAGGGGTAAATAAGCAGGTAACTTGCTTTAAATACCAGCATCAGCTGTGATAACAGCCAAAAGCTCCAAACGTTTTCGCTGTAAAAGCACGCAACTCCCAATAGCCCAGCCATTATCTGGGTGATCACCCATAAATACAGCTCGTGCACGTGCTGCGCTATTTTCGCCCATACAGGGAAAGCACACATCACGGTGATGCAGCAAACAGCGATATAGGCACCAATGTGATTACTTGATTGCAAACCAAATTGGGCACTAAAAAACTGCGGATAAAAGGGCAAAATCATGGTGTCGCAAACAACAGAAATAATCGTCAGCAGCACCAAGCTTGATTTTAATGCGGGTTGTTTCATGCTATTTGCTTCTGTTTTTCGTTGACTACATCGGGTAAACCAAACTCTTGAAAGGCAATTTGTGTTTCAACAGGGTAGGGGGCATAACCTAAAATTGAGCGCAGAATATGGCTGTTTCGATAGCAGGCCATGCCCAGATCTGGCGTTACAAAACCATGACTGTGCAGCTCAGCATTTTGTACAAACAGCCGTTGTAGCTTGTCGATACTGTAATTCCGCTCAACAGCAAAGCACCCGTTATCTAGCCAATTTATTTCGTTCATTAAGCCACTTAGAAAATCGGGTAACTGATAACTAAAGCCTGTTGCCATAATGACCTGATTACTATGCAAGCTAAATTCAGCCTGTTGTTCACTGTGTCTAAAAACTAACTTACTGCCTTGTTTTTTAATGAGCTCGCTGTTGGTTAGTAACCTTGCGCGGTTCACACCTTGAATATCAAGTTGATAGAGCTGATCATAAATCTGATTAATTAACTCTGAGTTGATGCCTTTGTATAAATTACGTTGCTTGGCTAGTAACTCCTGTTTGGTGGCCTGTTCTAGGTTATAAAAGTAATCAACATACTCAGGAGAAGTCATTTCAAGCGTGAGTTTCGTGTACTCAAGAGGAAAGAAACGCGGCGCTCGCGTTACCCAATTGAGTTGGTAGTTATGCTGTTTAATGTCACACAACAAATCATAAAATACTTCAGCAGCACTTTGCCCTGAGCCAATCACAGTGATGCTCTTGCTATTTACTAATTCATCCCGTTTATACAGATATTCAGTGGCATGGCAGAGCTGTGTATCTTCTGCCTGAACAGCGGGTGGGTAATAAGGTGAGGGACCTGTGCCCAGTACCAAGTGACGACAATAAAGCGTTTTTGTTTGCTTTGCAGATTCAACAGTGAGTACATAGAGCTGCTTTGTTTGATCAAACTGGCTATGAATGACTTTATGACCAAATTGTATGTTACTTAATTGACTTGCTGCCCACTGGCAATACTGGTTGTATTGCTCGCGCAGTAAAAAGAAACTTTCTCGAATATAAAACTGATACAGCTTACCTTGTTGCTTCGCATAGTTTAAAAAGCTGTATGGATTGGTTGGATCTGCCAATGTGACTAAATCCGACATAAACGGTGTTTGTAATGTAACGCCATCGAGCATAAGCCCTGGATGCCAATTAAATTCATCACGTTGTTCTAAAAATAACGAATCAAGTGTTTCAATTGGCTCAGCTAAACATGCCAAACTGAGGTTAAACGGACCAAGACCTACGGCAATTAAATCGTATACTTTATTCATGGCTAGTTTCCTCAACTTTTAGGCGTGCCTTGATGCTGTAGGCGCAGGCTTTAATATCAGCTGCAATACTTTTAATGTCTTCAATCTGTGTGTTTGGATTAAGTAGCGTGAACTTTAAGTAGTTGATACCTCTAAATTTGGTTCGAGCAATGGCACACTCACCTTGTTTGAATAGCTCATCTTTAATTTGATAATTAAGCAGGTTTAATTGCTCATCACTGAGGTTTTTATCGTTAAAGCGAAACACTAAGGTACTGAGTTCAGGTTGATGAATTAGCTCAAATTCAGGGTCTTGTTTGAGTGCCACATAACTACTACGGGCTAGTGCCATAACAGAAGAAAACACTTTGCCAATTTGTTCGTGGCCCATAATGCGTAAAGTTAGCCAAAGTTTTAAGGCATCAAAACGGCGAGTCGTTTGAATGCTTTTATCAACAAGGTTTGGCGCTGCTTGTGGGTTGTCGTTAAACGGATTTAAATAATCAGCATGATGAGTTAAATGTTTAAATTGCTTTTTATCAGCAACAATAAAAGCACTGCTACTGACAGGTTGTAAGAATGATTTGTGGTAATCTAACGTCACCGAGTCAGCCTGTTCAATGCCATTGAGTAAGTGACGGTGATCGTCAGCGGCAAGTAGTCCACAGCCATAAGCGGCATCGACATGAAGCCATAAATTATCAGCTTTGCACCGCGTTTTTAGCTTATCGATAGGGTCTATTGAACCAAAGTCAGTTGTGCCTGCGGTGGCAACAAGTGCTATCGGAATATTGCCTTGTGCTTTACATTCATCAATCGCTGCATCAAGTGCGGCTAGGTCCATTTTAAACTCTTTATCAACTGTAACCGGAACAACCGCGTTATAGCCAAGACCCAGTAAAGCGGCTGACTTTTGAATACTAAAATGGCTGACTTCAGAGCAAAAAATACGGTAGCGATGAGCATCTGGGCCTAAACCAAAATCGCGAATAAGGTGCCCTGATAAGCGCTCTGCTGCATGGTCTCTAGCAAGTAACAATGCCATTAAATTTGATTGACTGCCGCCACTTGTGAATATGCCATCGGCAGTAGCACTTAAGCCAATGCGTTCGATACTCCAGTCAATTATCTTTTGCTCAATGAGCGTCCCGCCAGCACTTTGGTCCCAGGTGTCTAACGAAGAATTTATAGCAGTTAATAACTGTTCGGCTATCACCGCAGGGTAAGCAACGGGGCAGTTTAGATGGGCAACATACTTTGGATGATGAAAATAGACAGCATGATCTAAATACAACAATTTTACTTCATTTAGCGCTTGCTCAACGTTATTGAGAGGTTGATTTAGTTCTACTCTGGCTATTTGTTTACTGAGCTCTTTGTGGCAGACGCCAGAATGAACTTGTTTTGCAGAACGCAGCGCTTGATGGATGAGCGACATTGTTTGCATTGAAGCCATCTCATATTTGAGTAAATTATTTTCGTTAAAAATAAACGCATGGGGCTGTTCATCAACGTTTATTGATGAATGAGCATTAAGCACGGGGGCTAATTGATTCACGACTCAATTCCTTCTTGGTTAATTTGAATCGGGATCGTAATGATAGTGATTATCAATATCAATAATAATAAATCATTAATTTACTTTACAATTTAATTACCTTTAATAAGTTGAAAGTGTTTTGTTTTTAAACTTATCTAGTAATAAATAATTGCCATTTAGTCATAAATTATGACTAAGTTAGTCCCTTTTTCAGGTTCTATTTGACAGCATTTTTTGCTTTTTCGATGAAAATGCTCACAAATAAAAGCAATAAAGCCATCATTTAAAAAAACAATAATAGGTAGGTGAGAGGTTTTAAGAGCTAAGTAAACACACTTTGAGCTGCTATAAAATGCGTAAGCAAAGGGAGGGTTCTGCGAATAGTTATTTTAAGAAAGACTGTGTTACAAATTTGGTGAGTATTAAATTAATTAAAAAAGTTGCCATCGCTCTTTGCGAGAATGGCAACAGGGAACTTTAGTTTATAAAAACACATAAGCAGCGGGGAGCAGCATACCGCTAATGACTAAAACTGAGCGGCTGCCCCATGGGCTATTTTTACCTTTGATCATAAACAAGCCGCTGATCGCTAAAAACAGCAGCAGCCCTGCAAAAATATCAGAAAAAATAACCCACGAAGCGGTTGTCTCGTTCAAGTGTAAACGGTTAAATGCTTGAAATACATGACGAGGCTCAATGGCTTCATAGCTTATGATATCTTTATTAAGTTTAAGGCTGAGATTGTTACCGTTTTTTAAAAACACCTTAAACTCTTGCGGCGACACCCAATAAGAGGCCTTTACCGGCTCGCTTACATCAGCATGAGAGATAATTTGTTCAATCAGCAACTCGTCATTATCTAATTGCCAAGTTTCATCGCTCACACTGATTTGCTGGTGGCTTACTTTGTAGTTTGGGTTCCAATCATCTTTGTGGTTCACTGCAATGCCAGAAACCGCAAAGATAATCACTAAACCAACACAAAAATAACCAATATCGCGGTGTAAGTTTCTGTTTAACTTAAACCAGTTGATACTTGATTTATTACTCAATGATTTCAACTCCGCTCGGTACGAGCTGATAAATAGCCATTGCTTCAGTCACAGAGTTTACATCAAAGCTTTCGCCGGCTTGCTGCGCTTTGTGAGCAAGTAACGCTTTAGTGCGGCCAAGGCTAAGCTGAATTTTATCGAGCTTACCAGTTACGATAGCTTTACTGCCTTTAGCCGTCATCGGGAATACCATGTCGCCATCTTCAACTTTGATACGTAAGTTTTCAAAGCGTTTGTCTGATGCGAGCGTCATCCAGCAACCACGTTTTTCGCAAACCCCAGTGATAGTCCCTTCCACGGTAATTGGACTTGCAAGGTAATCGTCAGGTGAGGCCATAACCGTCGAAATTTTAATGAGTTTGTCACTGTCGACTTGATTGCCAAACTGTAAGCTAAAGGCGTGCTGGCTAAAGCTTAAAAGCGCCAATGAGAATACAATAAATGTTTTTGATTTTAGGAACATAGCGGTTGCTTCTTAAAAATAATTTAAGCCTTAGTTTAAGCGATTTACTTGTATGATAAAAGCTTAATGAGATTAAAAATGATTTGTAATTATATCAAACCTAGATCAATTGCTTTTAATGCTGCACGGGTTCTATCACGTACATCTAGCTTTCTGAGAATAAAAGACACTTGATTACGGATAGTCCCTTCAGACTTATAAAGTGCCTCGGCGATTTCACTATTTGAATAGCCTGCAGCGATTAAATTGAGCACTCTAAGCTCGCTTTTACTTAATTTATCAGGAGTTGCTAAAGAAGTATCGGTTGTTTTAGTGGGCTTATTCAAAATTCGCTCGGTGATCGCAGGAGCTAGCGCTGAGCCACCTTTAGCAAGTGTTTCGATGGCGCTGACCAAGCGCTCTAAATTAATATCTTTTAACGCATAACCCTTAGCGCCATAGCGAATGCATTCTAGCACTTGTTCACTATCATCAAAGGTCGTGAGTACCAGTACTGGTTGCCTCAGCTGTTGTGCTTGCATACTTTTCAGTACGCCAATACCGTCTAGAATAGGCATGCGAATATCAAGGAGTACAACATCAATAGAATGTTGCTTGAGCATCTCAAGAGCCGTTTGGCCATTGTCAGCCTCAGCCACGACTTGAATACTTGCTTTAAGGGCGAGTAAGCTTTTTAAGCCTTCTCTTAATAATGTTTGGTCATCAACGAGTAATACCCTAATCATTTTTTACGCCAAAGTATGTGGATTAAGTTTATGAGGTAACGTTGCAGCAATCGCAAACCCATTATTATTTTGTTCAAACTCGATTGCCCCTCGCACTAAAGCTAAGCGCTCTTGCATGCCTGTTAAGCCATTGCCTAAGTTCAGCTCGGGCATTTCGCCGCCGTTATCATAAATAGTGAGATGCACTGAATCAGCTTGGAGGTCTAAGCTTACCGACAGCTCGGTCGCATCACTGTGTTTAATACAATTCGTAATCGCTTCTTGCACAGTATGAAATAACGTTTGTGCCAATAACGTATCACTTATTTTTATATTTTCATCGTAATTGAGTGTGACATTTAAGCCTGTAACATGGCTGCACAGTGAATTAAGCGATGCATGTAAATCAATGGTTTGGTTTTCTCGCATTGACGAGACAGAGTCACGCACATCATTTAATAACAAGCGGGTAATTTGCTGTGCTTTAGTTATGTGTTTTGGTGCTTCATGATTAGCACAGTGATTGGCGACTTCTAAGTGAATACTGAGTCCTGTAAGGTGGTGGCCAAGGGTATCATGTAAATCTCTGGCAATACGAATACGTTCATCGCGAGTTGCGGTGTCGTTTAAAAGCGCTTGAGTTGCTTTCAATTCACGTAATAAATGGGCTGCTTGATCTTTGGCTTTACGCTCAGAAATAAGCCGAGTAGCAAAGCGATAGGCAAAGCTATTGTATAAAGTGAAAGCCAACCCGTTGAGCAATACAAATTGCTTATCAAAGCCATAGTGAAGCGTCAGCGCCATCAAAAAGGGCAGGCAAATGAGTAAATAGAGGCTGGCTTTGTTTGGCTCGTAATCGCTGAATTTAACTAAGAAGATGATCAATAGAATTGCAACAAAGCCAATATTAAATAGCCACATCAATAGCACAACATTAGCGATAGTGAAGTTCAAAATACGGGTTTGATAGTGCTTAAATCGTGATCTGAAAAACTCAAAATAAATTAAAAAAGCAAAAAAGCTTATAAATAACACACTGATCAAAAACGTATTTATTGTACTAAAACTTAGCTGCGCTGACTCTGCTCTTTGCGACCAAGCGTGCAGAGTATAAATAAACACAAACCCCCAGGTGATTGCTGAGAGTATAAAATCGCTTCGATGTATCAACGTTTGCAAGAGTTTGTTCATACGCTTAGTTTAATCCGCAATTATTCGTTTATGTATATGACAAATGTCACGATTAAATATGTGACATTTGCAGCAAGTCAGTCCTAATGGTGAGGCGTTAAACTGCATTAAAACACCAATATAGGGACATTATCATGACCAAACATGAATTTCTGCGAAATAGTCTTTTTTCTTATCTGTTGATTGTAGCTTATTGTTTAGCAGCATTATTTGTTGATGATGCCAAGGCCGATGAGCAATCACAGCAATGGCAAATGGAGGTCGGTGCTGCACAATTGGCTATTGATACAGCATGGCGAGATCACGATATTCAAACCATGGTCTTGCCATACTTCAACGCCCGAAAAGGCAACTGGCGCATAGGGCCTAAATATGGCTTAGTGCAATATGCCTTTTTACAAGGCGCAGAATTTGAAGCGTCAATGGGGCTTAGTCTCCGAGATGAAACCTACGATAGCAGTTTAATCTTTAGTGATGAGTTGTCGGATGATGAGGTTTTCACTGACTATAAAGACGGCAAAGGTGAGCTAACTTTCAGAACTCAGCTGCAATATAAACAGCTTTTTGTTCGTTTAGCGCAAGATATTTCGAATCACTCCGATGGACTTACGTTTCTTGCCCGCTATAACCTACCGATTTATGGCCAAGGATTAGGGTTACAGCTAAGTGCTGATCTCGGTTTTTATTGGCAAGATAAAAAATACACTCAATACCTGTATGGCATAGCTAATGGCAATATCGCCCCTGAGTTTGGCAGATATGAATATCAGCCAAGTGCAGCCCTTAACCCATTCACCTCGCTAAACCTGACTTATGTTTTTAATGAGCAGTGGTCTGTTTTTACGAGCTTGCGGTATGAGCAACTTGACTCAACTATCAAAAAAAGCCCGCTCGTGGGAGAAACTGCCAAGCAGCAATTCACTGCAACTATAAATTATCGTTTTTAGAAAAAGGGATGAGCAATGAATTATCTACTGAGATTATGCATTTTACTCTTACTAACTGGTTGCAATAGCGCTGAAGAGGAAGTGTTTGACGAAGACGATTTATACCAAGGTGTCTATGAAAGTGACTATTATGTTTATAACTTTAGCGAGTACCCGGTTGATTTTTATATGATGAACCTACGAAACAACACACCAACAAGCGCAATTTATAAGGAGCAGAACTTCCAACAATCAATCGATGGCTACGGTGGTTTTGAAAAGCTTAACTTTAAGCGTTCTGTGGTCGGAAAGGTTGGCTTTGCAGCTTTTTATGATGCTGAAATAAAAGCTCATCTACAAAAGTGGGTTGTTAGTGATATAGCTAATTATGTGATCATTTATATGGATGGCGAAACGCTGAAACTGGCTTTTTTAGCACGCACTGAGGCTGTAGATAGTGGTGATTACCCTGTGGTTAGGCTGGTTAGTTTTATCGGCAATACGAACTACAGCTATAAACTTGCTAATAGTGAATTAACTAAAGCAACAGCAACAGCTTATATACCGTTAACTCATTGCGCTAGTGACTTACAAATAGCCGGTTTTGAATTTGATTTTTGTAACTTAGAGCAGCGTGGTTACTTAATTGTGCTGCTACCTAATGAGCAACTAGCAATCATCAAAGAGTAGTGCTTTATGACAATTTCGTGAATATTGTGATAATGTAACTTTTTATAGTTTCATTGCTATATAATGCCTTTTTTATTTGTATGATAAAGCTGGTTTTGAGCTTGGAGTTAGCATGGTTTCACGTCGAGAATTTTTAGTAGGGGCGGGCACATTAGCCTTTTTAGGATTATCAAAAAGTGCCATAGGTAAAGTGTCGTTAGGTGATTTAAAAACAACGGCTGTGGGCTTTGGTCCGTTAATTCCTGATCCAGATAAATTGCTCGACTTACCCGAGGGCTTTAGTTATCAAGTAGTTTCAAGCCTAGGTGAGAAAATGTCTGATGGGTTTACAGTACCGGACAAAGCTGATGGCATGGGCTGTCTAGCGCTTGGTAATGACCGTGTTGCATTAGTGCGAAACCATGAGCTGAAACCAAAAGACTTAGCGAAAGCTGAAGCAAGTATTGCCAATCATAAAACACCTCTGGCTTTTGATACTAACAGTGACGGTGTGGCGTTACCGGGTGGCACAAGTCATATCATTTATAACTTAAAAACCCATCAAAAAGAGCAAGAGTACTTGTCATTGGTCGGCACTATTCGTAACTGTTCTGGCGGTATTACGCCATGGGGCACCTGGCTTACGTGCGAAGAAACCACAGATACTAAAGCCGATGGATTTAACCAAGATCATGGTTATATTTTTGAAGTACCCGCAAATAGCAAAGGCTTAATTAAACCTGAGCCATTAAAAGCCATGGGTCGATTTAACCACGAAGCGGCTGCCGTTGATCCGCGTACGGGCATTGTTTATTTAACTGAAGATAAAGGTGATAGCGTCTTTTATCGTTTTATTCCAAATGAATATGGCAAGCTGCATAAAGGCGGGCAATTACAAGCGATGGTGGTAAAAGGTAAGCCACAATTCGATAGCCGTAACTGGAATAATAAAGCCATGGGGCTACATCAAGAGCTTGAGGTTGAGTGGGTCAATCTAGATAATCCTGAAAGCCCGAAAGACGACCTACGCCTGCGCGGATACAAACAAGGTGCAGCACTGTTTGCTCGCGGTGAAGGTATTCACTGGGGTGATAAAGAGCTTTATTTTTGCTGTACCAATGGTGGTAAAAAACAACTTGGTCAGGTTATGAAATATCAGCCATCAGAATTTGAGGGCACAGATAAAGAAGCACAGCAACCTGGTAAGATCTCGTTGTTTGTAGAAAGTACTAGCAAAACTCTCTACAACTTTGGCGATAACCTAACCGTATCACCTAATGGTCACTTAATTGTTTGTGAAGACCAATACACCGATGTGGTTGATAATCATCTTCGTGGTGTGACACCCCAAGGCCAAGTTTATAATTTTGCCCGCTTAGTGGCGCAAACTGAGCTGGCTGGTGCCTGTTTTTCACCCGATGGTAGCACTTTGTTTGTGAACGTTTACTCACCTTCAAAAACACTTGCTATAACAGGCCCATGGCATCAATTTAGTGTTTAATTAAAGTCTATTTTAAATAGCCACTGCGAGGTGGCTTTTTTTGTATCACGAAATTTTTGTTCCTCTTTTTATAATCAGCTGTTCTAGTTAGAATCACTTTGTTTCACAGGAAAATAATAATAAAACGAAAACGGAGTTGATATGTCTGTTACTGAGCAGAGTCGAGAGCAAGTTAAAGCAAAACTAGTTAAGCAAAGTCCACTTGCAGCCGCAATCGGCGTAGCGTGCTGGAGTATCCCAATCATTATTTTATGGATCACAGTATTTTCAATTAAAAGTGCTATTGGGCCAGTAATGTTAGTGATTAGCGGCGTACTCGTTGGCCTAGCCGTTCGTATTCATGGGCGTGGCTATGATCGTATCTTTTCAGTTATTTCACTTATTGCATACCTATCTGTAATCGCTGTTGCGCTCAGTTCAGAGGTTTTGATCAGCGGTACATTGTCTTTATCAATTTATGCTTTGTTATTTGCACTTGGCTCTTGGTCAGCAGCATTTATTGCACGTAAAAGCATTCCATTTATTGACCATAAGTTATTTGCTGAGGTGTATGAATCGGGGGAGCTGGCAGGGTATAAAAAAATTAAAAATCATTGGTTGGTAGTATTACCGAGTACCCTAATTGCTACATCATGTTTGAGTTTTGCAGGCGCCGTTGGTGCATTTGCTCACCAGCAGTATTTGTTTGTTGAAAAACAGGTGGAGCAAGAGCAACATCAAGCAGCTAAGTTTAGAGCAAAACATATTCCAACAGATGATGAGTTTCTTGCAACCTTGTCTGACAAAAAAGCATTTAGCTATGCTTTTGCCTACTATTCGGGTCGTCACTTTGATGAGCGAGGCGTTTATCATGGGAATTTTCCACAAGATACATTTAAATCAGAAACTATTTTACGTTATCTCGTTGAACATAAAAATGAACCTAGAGCGCAATTTATTCTGGGAAGAATGCTTGCTTTTGAGCGTGGTGAAGCACTCATGGCAAGCTCAAGGCAGAGCGGTGATCAGTTCGCTCGGCTATATGACATTTATCAATTCGGTTGCCATATAGATGCAAAGCAAGGACGTACGCTATTGCAAAGCTTTAAAAAACTCGTAACAGAGCAGTCGGTGATCATCGATATTCAGCAAATGCAGAGTAATGATTTTCGTGATTATTGCGACATTCTAGATGACACCGAATTTGATTACCGTTATATCCGTGATTACAAAAGCTAATCCCCAAGGTCACTAATTATTAGTAACGGAAAGTTCTTTGCTGAGCGGGGCTGCCAATCTGCAAACTCAATATTACTCACATTCAGTGTATTGAGTGCTTTTTTTGAGTAGCTCCAGCCTCTGGCTTTTTGTGCCACAGCTGCAGGTTTTAGCTCTTTAGATAAACCAATCGTTAGCAAGTCATGATTAACTCCGCGTTTTGCATAAAAGGCTTTTTCACGAGCCATGGCTTTTGCGATTATTTCATCGTATTGAGTGCGCAAAGCCTGCCACTTGGTTGTTTTTTCTGGCTCTTTTAAATGGCTTACCATGGCATCAATATCGCTATCTCGCCAGCGAGCTGAAGCGGCATCGCCGTGCCAACCGACAATGGCGTTCTTAGCTATGGTGGTAGGGTTTCCTGCAAGTAATACGTAATTAGCACACGACGAAAAGCAAAATTGTTTTACATGAACTTTTAAATTATGCGCCAAAATCAATTCGGCGAGATCCATACCTAAATCAATGTTTCCGCCACCACTGGTGATTTGTATGCTGTTTATGTTTTGCTGCTCAGCCAAAAGCTGTGCAACATGTTGATTGTTTTTGGCATTAATTTCGCCTTGATAAATAATGCGCTGCTCGCTCAGTGACACACCGGCAAAACTTAACCAAGGGATGATTAAAAATAGACTAAAAAATACACGTAACATAAAACGCTAACCTTATAAATTGTATGATAATTCTATCATGCTTTTAGGGTTTTTTAGCGGCTTTTTTGGCGCTGACTTTAGCGGCATGTTTAGCTATCCACTTAGTCATTTTTTTCATTAAAGCGGGTGGAAAATCATGGCCCATTCCGGGCACGACTCTTAACTTACTGCGCTTTATTAACAGGGCGGTGTTAATACCCGCAGACAGCGGCATAACAGGATCAGCACTGCCGTGAATTACTAACGTGGGCGCTTTAATCTTTTTTAGTAATTGCTCGCGATAAGGCGTTGCGGCAATGGCTGCAAGCTGACGTTTAAAGCCTGTTTGATTTGTGTGGGCCCGCTCAATATAGCGTTCAGCGTTGGCGTATAAAGCGTGTTCATCTTGTGGGTAGGCTGGGCTGCCAATGAGTTGGTTGAGCCTAACATTGTAATCAATCGCGGCTTCTTTATTATTGCTTCGGGGGCGTATTTTTGCGAGCTTTACCAAAAGGTTAATGTTTGATCCCGAAAACGATAACGGCGAGCTACTCGACATAATTGAAGTTAAGCTCAGTACACGTTTTTTATACTTTGCCGCGGCAATTTGCGCAATCATGCCACCCATCGACGCCCCCACTAAGTGCGCTTTTTTGATAGCCAGTGCATCCATTAATTCTTTTACATCGCGAGCCATGTCATCGAGCGAATAGGGCAGTTTTGCGCGAATGGGTAATCGGCGGCTAAGCCAATGCTTTACGAGACTCGGCTTGCCTAACTCATCTAACGATGAGGATAGCCCTGCATCACGATTATCAAAACGAATAACCCGAAAGCCTTTTTCGACCAAGCCAAAATAAAGCGACTCTGGCCAAACGGTAAATTGAGCACCTAAGCCAATAATTAAGATGATCACCGGCGCATTTTTATCGCCTTCATCTTGATAACTAATACAGATACCGCTGGCTGTAAGGATATGTTCCATAGACTGACAAATAGGCTTACGCAGGTACCATCAGCTTAATGTGTGAAGTTGGCAATTTAGTGACAGTAAAAAGAATACTGATAACAGGAGCAATAATAGGGACGGTAAGGAAAATAGACAGCATATGACTACATGCTGTCTATTTTCAGGGAATTTACTTAGAAGTAAGCGGTAACGCCAATCCAGAAGTTACGGCCTTTATCTTTAACGTTGTAGTCGTCTGTGAATGTAACTTCGCTAATTACACCGCGACCTGTTAGGTATTCGTACTCACCATCGCCATTTAGGTCGGTATAGCTTGTGCTATAAGAGGTGAAATCTTCGTCTAATAGGTTGTTTACACGGGCATTGATTTGCACGTACTCATTTACATAAAACTGTGCACCTAAATTAAGTAGGTTGTAGTTTTTGTAATACAGCGCTTTATCGTGCACGTTATCCCAGCCGCGGTAACGGTCTGAACGATATACACCTTGTAGGTATAGGTTCATAAAGTCAGTCGCTTCCCAGTTTAGGGTAAGGTTTGCCATGTGCTCAGCTGAGTTAGTTAATGGTTGACCTTGTTCAGGACCGCTCTTTTGTTCGCTATCAGTCCACGTGTAGTTACCGTTAACAGACACTGTTTTAGTGATTGTGTATTGACCAGCAATTTCAACACCTTGAAGGTCTACTTCGTCGATATTGATCTTTTGGCTGTAGCTATCGTAGCCAAGCTGATCGTATTGACCTAAGTTCACACATGGACGTACGTCGTTAGTTTGCTCACAACTTAAAATTGTATCGCCGCTGGCAATTTTGTCTTCAAACTTGGTGTTGTAGTAAGTCACGTTAATGTTGTGATCGCCATCAAGTGAAGTCCAGTAAAGTGCAACTTCTGAGTTAACACTGGTTTCTGGTTCTAATTCAGGGTTACCTGCAAATGGGCTTGTGCCTTGGCCACCAAATCCGGTGATCCCGTCATAAAGGTCAGTTGTTTTTGGTGTTTTGTAACCTGTACTTACACCACCTTTTAAGGTCCAAGTGTCAGATAAGTTATATACACCGTAAACACGAGGTGATACTTGGCTGCCAAATACATCGTGGTCATCGTAACGAGCACCAAGTGTAAAGGTGAAGTTATCAGTTGCCATCCAGTTATCTTCGGCAAAGATTGAGTACATGTTTTGCTCTTGTACTTTGCCAGCTTGATCACTTTCAAGACCAAATACACCGTCTTTTAATTCACCGTCGATAAGCTGGCCACCAATTGCTAGGTTATGGCTACCAAAGCGTCCCTCGATTGGAATATCAAAACGTAAGTCATAGGTATATTGGCTGCTTTCAAGTGGGCGAGCAGGGCGTGGTAAGAATGTTTCTTCAGCTAAGTCTTTACGTGCTTGCTCGTCCATTCCTTCGTATTCGCCAGTACCATCGTACATAGCTTGCAGCTCTAATCGCTCGCTTACACTCAGTGGTAAAGTACGGCCATTGTTTTGCGTATCAACATAAGACACAGAGGCTTTTACCGTTGCCCAGTTAAGATCGCCATCATAACTGAGTGACCACCATTCACGGTCAAACTCTTGGTCTGCGGCGTAACCTGCGCGCGGGTTTACTTGGCCGCGGCGATCTTGCCAAATTGATTCAATGTTATCTTTAGTACCAAGTGGGTAAGTAATGGTGCCTGACTCAATGTCGTAGCTAGGTGTGTTGTCGTACACTTGGCTTGAATTGTCATAATCAAAACGTAAATGATGAGATTCAAACGGGGTATAAGTTAACGTAAAACCATACTGCTCATTTGTGTTATCAACGGTACGACCGCCACTGCCAAAGCCTAATGAACGAGTATGTACAACACCATTAGGATCGGTCGCAGGTTCAAATGTTGGCGATGATGCTTGTTGCTCGTAAACACTGCCGCGCACACCTAAACTTAATACGTCTTTAATTAGCGGGCCCATCACACTAAAGTCAGTGGTAATGTCATCACCAAAATCATCGTTTTGCTGTAATGAACGGCTAAAAGATACTGCACCACTCCAGCTGTCAGTGTGCTTTTTAGTGATGATATTGATTACACCACCCAGCGCATCTGCACCATAAAGTGTTGATGCAGGACCGCGAATTACTTCAACTCGCTCAATCGCATCAACCGGTGGTACGTGGTTAAACGCGTTGCCACCAAAATTGTTTGGGTAAATGTCGCCATGGTTATTTTGGCGTTTACCATCAATTAGTAACAGGGTGTATTCACCTGTTAAACCACGCATACTCACACTGCCTTGGCCCGTTTTATCACGAGTTGTGCCAATGTCGATACCTTCTAAATACTGCACAGCATCAAGTACTGAGGTGAAGGCATGAGATTTAATATCTTCATTGGTGATAATTGAAATACTTGCAGGTGCTTCGGTAACTTTTTGCTCAAAACCTGTTGCGGTGATTACTAAGCGTTCCATATCTTGTTTCGGCTTAGCGTCATCAGCAAAGGCTGAAAAATGTGTTGCTATGGCAAGTGCCAGTAAGCTTGGTTTTATTGATTTCATTGTAGGGTTCCAGTTCTTTTTGTAGGTTATCCCTTTGAGGGACGCTGCGTATAGTACAGAAATGAAAAATACAATCAATAATTATTCTTATTTAGATTAATCTTTTTCAAGTTGCATTTACAGTTATTACAACTTTTTTCTATTTATGTTTTTGTTGATTAGTAAAATAAGATGATTAAAGCGAAGTCAATTTACAATCTTAAAGCCTGTTAATGTATAGTGCTTCCATCATCACCATAAAAATTAAAATAATGAATTCAGACATCTCTTTAGCGCGCTTTAAGCAGTTTCCTGTGCTTATGTGGATCTTCTTATTTGGCTCGTTTATTACCCGTGGTAGCTATTACATGGTATGGCCATTTCTCGCGGTGATTTTGTACGAAAAGTTTGCTTTATCGGCAACAGAAGTCGGGTTGGTACTTACCAGTGCTGCGGTGATTTCGGTGTTTACCAGTTTTATTGGCAGTAGCCTATCCGATAAAGTGGGCCGGCATACGCTGATGTACATTACCGGCGTGCTGTATATCATTTCTTTCTCGCTGTTGGCTGAGGTAGAAACCGTGGCCGGTTATGTGATTGTGATGACCTTATGCTCGATTGCGACTGCGCTTTGGCGACCATTAACCAGTGCGGCAATTGGCGATATTATTGATGATGCACAAACTCGTGAGCTGGCCATGCAGTCGCTGTACTTTATTGTTAATGTGGGCTGTGCGGTGGGCCCATTAGCTGGGGTATGGCTAGGTTTAACCGGTGAGCAGTCGAGCTTTTATATTACCGCAGGGGCATTTGCTATTTTATTAGTGCTGCTTGTTTGGGGCTTTAATTTTAGTGATAAAGCTGCAAAAAATACTGCCGCAATCGACGAGCCAGAAGAGAAAAAACCAGCTGTAAAGGGCAAGCAAATTTTACGTATTTTATTTGCAGATAAGCTGTTGCAGTGTTTAATTTTAGCCAATATTTTGTGCATGTTTATTTATGCGCAAATGGATAGTTCACTCATACAATACTTAACTCGTGCAGAGGCTCCCGACCTACTTGCATTGATTTCTGCGCTTATTTTTACCAATGCGTTAGTGATCATTTCAAGTCAATTTCTGCTGTTAAAAATGATGGCGCGATTTAGCCTAACGGTGCGCATTCAAATTGGCTTGGTGCTATTGATGGTGTCACAGTTTTGGCTAGCACTTAATCCAATCGATTTATTCTGGGGCTGGATTGGTGCGATAGTGGTGATGAGTTTGGCCGAAACCATTTTGTTTCCGACGATGAACGTTCACCTTGATAGGCTGGCGCCTTCTCATCTTCGTGGTGCCTACTTTGGCGCAGCTTCGTTTTATGATTTAGGGTTTGCTTTAGCGCCACTCGGAGGTGGTTTAATTTTAGATTATTACAATGGCCCAACCTTGTTCTTTGTAGCAGGAGGGCTTTGCGTTGTGGTGATTTATTTATACGCCATACTCGAAAAGTTACCCAGACCCGATTTTGCAAACCCGTCATAACCTTTAAATAGCCCCTTTATGGGGCTTTTTGCGCTTTAACAATTAATGACAGCGATATCAATTTACGTATTTTTTCCGAGATATTAGTTTGTAGTATCGGCTTATAATGTTAAAAAATTGTTTACCATACCAATAAGAACTCAATGAACGCACCTTACTCTTTGTGCAAACGCTCGCTATTATGCTCGGCTGTATTGCTAACACTTGCTGCTTGTGGCGGCTCAGGCTCAGATGAAAAACAAACAACAACACCGCCTGTAACCGAAACACCACAAAATCAAGCGCCGCAAATCAGCGGTCAATCACAGACTTTACGTGTTGGTGAAACCTTGAGTTTTAGCCCTGAAGTCTCTGATCCAGATAATGACCCTCTTACTTTGTCTGTAACAAACTTACCAAGTTGGCTAAGTTTTAATGAAGCCTCAGCAAGTATCAGTGGCACGCCAGAGCAAGCAGGTAAGTATGCAAACATTGAGTTTACGGTCACTGATGGGCAGCTGTCTGCCCAGCTTTTGATTGATATTAATGTAGAAGCCAAGCTTGTCGAAAATACGCCGCCAACGCTCACGTCTACACCATCGGATAGCAATGAAGGCCAAGCTTATACTTACCAGCTAACATTTACTGATGCACAAAATGACACTGTGGTAATAAGTGAAGTTAGTAAACCTGATTGGCTTAGCTTTGATGCGACTAACCTCAGTTTTAGCGGCACGCCCTTGTTTGCGAATACGGGCGAACAGCAAATTCGTTTTCGTTATTCAGATGGCAAAGTGACGCAGCAGGCAGAGCAAACATTTAACATCGCTGCCAGAGCAAACTCAGCGCCGGTGGTTTCTCCACTGAGTAGTGAAGTGCGTGCTGAGCAGGCATTGAGTGTGCAGTTAGTCAGCAACGATGCAGACAACGATGATGTGAGCTTAACCGTAACAGGTTTACCAACGTGGCTAAGTTTTGATGAGCAAACTAGCATCTTATCAGGCACCGCGAGTAATGAAGAACTTGGTGAACATAAATTCACAATCACAGCCTCTGATTCACGTACAGAGACTAGCTTCGAGTTTGTGTTAAACATTACTCAAAGTTATGTGGCCGAGGCACTCGAAACGGGTAATGCGCTGGTTGTGCCAAACAGCGAATTACTTCTTGATGCGACACTTAATGAAATTGATACCCACAAAGCGCGCTTTCAAAGCATTAAAAATAGCTTATTTGGGTTTGGCTCAAGCTCCACCCTTGATGAATTAAGCTGGTATCCAACCTGGGATGCAACGCTATTAAATGCCACGTATCCATTCAATGAGCCGGTACTACTTACCAACAATAGTTGGCAAGATGGCTACGAGACAAAAATTAGAAATCTTGCTGTAGTCGGGACTAGTGATGGTGAGCAAGGCCGTTACTTGGTATTTGGTAGTAATCCTTATCGAAATACCATTAACGAGCAAATGACTCAGTTTTTGAAAAACAGCACCACATGGTTAGCTGGCAGAGAAATAACCGCAGAGCAGCCACTCAAACTTGTATTAGCACAACTAGATCAAAGCTATTACTTTCAAGATAGGATCAAAACGCGAGAGTGGTTTGATAGTCAATATGAAGGCATGGTGAGCTATAACGACAATGCAAGTTGTGACAACGACGCTTTAGCAACGTGTTTAACATCTGACACGGATATCCTGATTATCTCTCAGCATGAGCGTGAAGGATTAAATATTGATAATGTAGTGGCTGCAGTAAAGCAAGCGCAAGAAAACGATATAGCAGTGATCTATATTCAGCGTGATGGTAGTCAAACGGCACTAGGTAAAGCGCTATTTGAATTACTCCATGTGAGCGTTGCAGGTGATAACTACTGGCACCGGTTAGAATTGGCAAATTGGAACCCAATTGCTATCAACGACAGCTTGCCAACTGATGCGCAAACTATTAAAGACTTACTTAGCCGCTTTAAAAGCAGCGAATTTAGTGTTGATTTAAGTGCTTGCGATAATCGAAGCTGTCCAGCTGAAAGCCAATATCAGCAACAGTTTAGTGATGCGGCAACGATCATTAATTCGGTGTTTAGAGGTTTTGACCAAGCTAAAACAGATATCTTTACTGAGCAAGGCTATCGCTTTTATCAGTTACTGGCGCTGCTTGCAGATCATTATCGCCAAGTAGTGAGCTTCCCGATGGATAAACTAAGCACCGATAATACAAGCTTCTTTCGTGCCCTGTTTACTGATCATGCGGTATTAAATATACGTAAAGTTAACCCACTTCAAGTTGATATGGGGAATTTCAGCCGTAGTGATTTTAGTCATGTAACACCTAAAACCGTCACCGTGAATATGCAAAGTAAAGCGTATTTTCGCTCAACGGGTGTGTATGCCTTGCCGGGGCAAACATTTGCTATCAAACGCACTGATAATCAAGCAGTGAATACCAAGGTGTTTGTTAATACTCTGCGCGATGGCGCAACACATTACATGAGCAGCAATGGCTATAATCGACCCGCTAAATTGCAGTCGGTTCATGTGCCTATAGAGACAAATGAAACAGTCTATTTTACGTCACCTTACGGTGGGCCAATTCAAATTGAGTTTGATCAAAATGATTTAGATGTCAGCTTTGAATTTAGCAATGTAGGTGAGCACCCGTATTGGCGCAGTAGCAGTGATGATGAGCGCTTTGCTGAGTTGCTTGAAAAAGGGGATTATGATTGGGCTGAGGTGGCAACCGGTGGTTTTGAGGTGCATTCAAAGCTCGAGAAAATGCGTATTTCAATTAACGATGGTTATTGGCCTGTAGCGTCTGACTTCGCCCATGCTGTAGAGCGTTATACCCATAACTATCCGCATGTACTTGCTGGTTTCAAAGGGCCGGGCATCGATGTGGTTAGCGAAATTCATGACTTTGCGAGTGAACGCAATATTGAAGTACAAACAATTGATATTGTAAAACATATGAATGCAGACCAACCGACCTGTGGTTGGGGCTGTTCGGGCAATCCGTATGACGCAGGTTGGAATTTTAATCCAACAGGGCATGGCGATATCCATGAGTTAGGGCATGGACTTGAAAAAGGGCGCTTCCGTATCGAAGGGTTTGGTGGCCATTCAAATACCAACTTTTACTCCTACTACAGTAAGTCGAAGTTTGAGGATGAAACCGGCTTTTCGGCATCGTGCCAAAACTTGCCATTCGAGAACTTGTTCGATCATTTACAAGCCAGTAAACAAAGCGCAGACGCATTTGCTTATATGCAAGATTTAGCGATGTCAGAGTGGTCGCAAAGCCACGCTATTTATTTACAAATTATGATGGCCGCACAGGCACACAATAAGCTTGAAAACGGCTGGCATTTATACCCTCGCTTACACATTTTGGAGCGTGCGTTTAATCTAGCTGATAACAGCGAGACTAATTGGCAGGCACAAAAAGATGCACTTGGCTTCTCAAGCTACAGCTTGTCGGAGGCACAAAGCATAGGCAA
Source organism: Pseudoalteromonas sp. PAST1 (assembly GCF_021532515.1). NCBI lineage: Bacteria > Pseudomonadati > Pseudomonadota > Gammaproteobacteria > Alteromonadales > Pseudoalteromonadaceae > Pseudoalteromonas > Pseudoalteromonas sp. PAST1. The sequence continues at coordinate 64,899 of NZ_JAKGBH010000007.1, forward strand.
CAATGATTGGCTATTAATAGCGCTTTCTGAAGCAACCGAGCTCGATTTGAGCGACTACTTCAGCATGTGGGGCATGGCAACGTCAGACAAAGCAAAACAGCAGGTTAAAGCGAAAAACTACACGGTATTAGGTGATGTTTACTATGCCTCATCTGCCACTGGCTATTGCACGACGTTAAATCAAACAGAAGTTGCAATTGATGGGGCGCAAAGCTGGCCTGAATAATACACCGCGTTGTTAAGTTGATTGGTATTCGTATTTAAAACGCCAGCGAAATGTTTCGCTGGCGTTTTTATCATTAGATTAGTGAAATTAGCTACAACTGCTACCTTTATAACTCACACATTTAACGTTGAGGTGTAACATGGCTGTTTCTGCAATCCCAAAAGGTTACCATGCGGTAACCCCGTATTTGGTTATTGAAGGTGCCACTAAGGCGATAGAGTTCTACAAACAAGCTTTTAATGCAGAGCTTGTAATGCAAATGCCTCTGCCTGATGGTGGGGTGGCGCATGCTGAAATAAAAATAGCCGACTCTCATATTATGCTTTCTGATAATTGCCCTGATGTGCAATTTAAATCGCCGCAACAACTTGGCGGTACGCCGGTGAGCATTATGCTGTATGTTGAAGACGTCGATGCTGTTTTTGCTAAAGCCTTATCGCTTGGGGCGAAAGAGCTGCGTCCAGTACATGACCAATTTTATGGCGATAGGTCAGGGACTCTAGAAGACCCTTTTGGCCATATTTGGACTATAGGTACACACAAAGAAGACCTCAGTGAGCAAGAGCTTATGCAGCGCATGAGCGAGCTTATGAGTAAAGAGCAAGATGCTTAATACCTATCTGCAAATTATAGTTAATCATTTTGTTCTGATATTTAAATCCGGATAAGAAGGGTATTCGTATGTATGTTAAAACATATGAGTTATCCCATGAAAAAACGAGTTTTATATTGGCTACAAAATGATTTACGCCTAGCTGATAATGAAATTTTATCTGAATTAGCAGATTTTGCTGGCGAGCTTGATTTAGTGTTTGTGATTGAACCGCGTTGGTTTAGGCAAACTAATTACCAACAGAAGCCATATGGGGAACATAAGTACAACTTTTTACTTGAGAGCCTATCTGCATTTGCAAACGCAGTTGATAATCTTGGCCAAACACTTCATGTGATCACAGGTGAGCCTGAGTATGTAATCAGCCAACGTTTGCAAAAATATAACATTGAAACATTGGTTTGTACCGAGCAAGTTGGCGTTTATGAGCAAAAACAGCTCGAAAAAATTAAAGCTTTATGCCCTCAAGCTGCCGTGAAAATTTATCAGCAAGATACCTTGTTTAAAGCAGCGGACTTACCTTTTCAGCTTGATGAATTACCAAAAAATTTTACCGCCTTTCGAAAAAAGGTAGAAGCTGAGCCAACCTTTATAGCTGCACCGCGACCTGCGGTCAGCCGATTACCTCACCCAGTACAGTTATGCGCTGAACACAATATTGCTGACGTAGTTACCCAGTCAGCTAACTTTAAAGGAGGTTTATTTGCAGCTCAGCAACATTGCAGTGCGTACTTTTCCTCAAAAGCACCAAGCAGCTATAAAGAGACTCGCAATGAGTTAGATGGCTTTAGCAACAGCACTAAGTTTAGTGTTTGGCTCGCTGGAGGCACAATTAGTGCTAAACAACTGTATAACGAAGTTGAAAAATATGAGCATCAAAACGGTGCAAATGAGTCGAGCTATTGGATAAAGTTTGAATTGCTATGGCGCGAATATTTCAAATGGCATGCACTGCAAGCGGGAGCAAAGCTTTTTTTATTCAAAGGTCAAAAGCAAAATGCGCCGCTAACAACGTTTAACAGCCAGCGTTTCACTGCTTGGTGTAATGGCTGCACTCCATTTCCATTGGTAAATGCGATAATGCATGAACTCAACACAACAGGCTTTATATCTAACCGCTCGCGGCAGATTGCGGCAAGTTGTTTGGTTAATGAGTTAGCTCTTGATTGGCGCTATGGTGCAGCTTACTTCGAACAGCAACTTATTGATTATGATGTGGCTGCAAATTGGGGCAATTGGCAATATATTGCGGGTGTCGGTGTCGACCCTAGAGGTGGGCGTCACTTTCATATCAATAAGCAAACAGCGCTTTATGATCCTTTGTCACGTTACATTCGCAAATGGAATGGCGAGCAAACGACCACAACGCTTTTTGACTCGGTTGATGAGGTTGACTGGCCGTCAAGGTGAAAAATACCAATCCGCAATAAATCTGTAAGAGTATATTTATTTGATTATATTTTAGTATTTTTTGCCTTTTTAACTAAAATAATGAATAAGACTTAATTGTTTATCATTAGGCTAGTTATTAAGGCAGATTATGGCATTTAGTGAAGCTTACAATGAACTAAAGTCGCAGCTAGGACTAGATATTGCACAGTTGCTTCTCGAAAGTGGTGATGTGGGAGTTTGGCTCTGGAATGTGCAAACAGGCGAAACAATTTTTAATGATAAATGGGCAGATATCATTGGCTATTCTCTGTGCGAACTAGAACCCGTTTCAATTGATACTTGGCTTACCTTTGCTCACCCTGAAGACTTAGTGAAATCTGAGCAATTATTAAATGAGCACTTCGAAGGTGAATCAGCGCGATATGTCTGTGAAGCGCGTATGAAACATAAACGAGGCCACTGGGTTAAAGTGCTTGATAAAGGCCAAGTACAAACGTGGGATGAAAACGGTAATCCAGAATGGATGGTTGGAATACATATTGATATTACGGAACAATGGCAAAAAGAACGCGAAATTGAATTCCTACATCAAGAACTAAAAAAGTTCACTGATAACCTCCCAGGCTTTGTTTATCAATATGTAATAGACAATAAAGATGAAGCGTTTTTCCCATTTGCTACATCAAAAGTATTTGATATCTATGGCTGCTCTCCCAAAGATATTGAGTCATCAGCAGATAGAGTTATGCAAGCGATACATCAAGATGATCTGGAACGTATTGTACGAAGTATTGAGCATTCACGTGCAGAGCTAACTGATTGGTGTGAAGTGTTTCGCGTTAACCACCCCAAAAAAGGACAGATCTGGATTTCGGCAAAATCATCTCCTATAGCCCGAGCTGATGGCAGTGTAGAATGGAATGGTTATTCTGAGGATGTTACAGAGGAAGTTAAAAGTAATGAGAGAATTAAACTATTAACGGCTGTTTTTTCTACAACTAGCCGAGGGATTCTGATCACCACCGCTGAGTCTGTGATTGTTGATGTAAATCCTGCTTTTGAGCAAATAACAGGGTTTAAGAAGCATGAGGTAATAGGTAAAAAACCTTCAATACTTTCTGCAAAGAAGCAACCAGATGAGTTTTATCAACAAATGTGGACTGAGTTGCTCGATAAAGGCTGTTGGCAAGGAGAGGTATGGAATAAGCGAAAGTCAGGAGAGGTGTTTCCTGAGCAATTATCCATAGATGCACTGTATGATGAAAATGGCTTAGTTTCTCATTATATCGGTGCATTTGATGATATCTCTTCGGCGGTAGAAAAGCGCCAGCTTCTCAATGAGCTAGTTAATCAAGATCCACTTACTAAGCTATTGAATCGCAGAGGACTCGATATTCAATTGCGTGCTTTCTCACAAAGAACGCCAGCAGAGCATAACCAATTTGCATTGATCTATCTTGATCTTGATAATTTCAAACTCGTTAATGATACATATGGTCATGAACAGGGTGATAATTTGTTACTGGACATTAGTCAGCAATTGCGTTTACAAATGAGAGATAAAGATGTGCTATCGCGCATTGGTGGTGATGAGTTTGTTATTGTTTTACCTTCATTAACAAAGGCTAGTTTGTGCCAAGATATAGCGCTACGATGTCAGCAGGCGGTTAAAAAAGTAGCGCAAGATTATGAAACGGTTCAGCCGGTAAGTGCGAGTTTTGGTATCGCCATGTATCCTTTACACGGACACAGTGCAAAGGAACTTTTGGCCATCGCTGATAAACAAATGTATGAAATGAAATTGGCTCTAAAAGTCTCACCACTCGGTTGATATTTCAACACTAGGCAGTTTATTCAAAAGCGGAAGTAATGTGCGTTCTTTGCGCAAATCTTTACGCTCGTTTTCTAAATCTTTGCGTTCTCGATAAAGCTCTTTTTGCTGAGTATTATTAAGTTGGTTACTGTTAAGCTCGCCACGAATATCTTTTAATCGACGGTCGATATCGTCAATACGATTATCAATATAACTCAGCCTTTGTTGCACTTGATATCTATCGTTACCTTCTTGCCATGCTTTACGAAACGCTGTGCTATTACAGACACCATTGTATGATGCGCCTTGCATGCCTAACGTAAAGCCATTTTCTGGTTCACAGTATGTAGCGAGGCCCTGATCGTATCCCACTTTATATTTAGCAATGTCAGCATTTACACCATACTCACTGCATTGTGATAGTGCATCTATGCCATCGCGATACTCAGTGCCATCTGCACCATGTTTATAACCAATACCATGCCAGTCAGCTTGTAAACATTCATTTTTGCTAACCGAGGTGCAGCCTGCTAATACGATTAGGGGTAGTAGAGGAAGAGTCCATTTTCTCATTAAAATCTCAGCTTATGATATTAATAACCTAATAGATTCTAGCCCGAAAAGTTCGTTGTTAGAAAGCTGTTTTTACTTCAAAGCAATTAATTCAAAATGATGGCCTGAACTTCATTCACCATTGGCAGAATTTCTGAGCAACACGTAAATTAGGCTGAACATTCTTTAAATGAGTTAACTGTAAGATGCAAAGTAAAGTGAAATGGCAGCGCTTTATCAATAAATGGCGGTCAAAAAACATAATTTTAAACCATAGCTTTAATAGTTCTGTGGGCGACATAAGTTTTGCGCTATTCAATTGCCATTGGGTTTGATGCTTGACGGTTATTGGGCAAGGCAAGTGTCCTGGGTATGTTTGCCAAGGCGCAAGTAAAGCTCGTGGGTAATCGGTTTTTAACCATCGTTGATAAAAACGGTGTTTGCGAACGTACTCCACCGGTAAACCCAACGGATATTGTAGGACCTTCCACGAATAAAATGGATGGAAAAACTCCATTTTAAATTCGCAAACCTGCTCGTTAGGAACACTCAAATGGTGGTGTTGATCGTTAAGCAGCAAGAATAATTGAAATGCTTTTTCAAGTGGTAATTCAGCGAGTGGTTCGAAGCTAATTTTTAAGTTAGCTATCAGTTTTTGTTGTAATTGTTCAGCATTATGAACAACTGACTTAGGTAAAAAAGCGTATTGTTGTTTGAGGTAAGCACTGATTAGTTTATCTAAGTTGTTTTCTTTTGCTGCAGCATAAATTTCATCACCGTAATAAATAAGCCCGATCCCAACACTACCGCCATTTCCTGACCAGCTTATTTGTGGTCTGCATACGTTAGTGAAATCTTGATGTTTCGCTTTACGCCAATATTTGCCAAGGCGCTGTTCGACAGATAGCCGCTGGGTGTCTGAAACTTGTATTACTTCTAATGGTACTGCATTTTGTGATGCATATTGTTTAGCACAAAATAGATCTTGGCTATCAGATTGCGAAAAGTTAAACGACTTCAATTGCACGCCTTGGCGCAATAACTCACTGTTAATAAGCCTAGAGTCTAAACCGCCAGACAAAGTGCTAAGAATTGTTTTATCTTTATGTTTTGCCTTTGCAACTAAAGTTTTAAAAGCCTTTGAGATCCCTTCAATTGCATCTGGTGCAACGAGCTTTTGTTTTGCAAGTGATACCCAATCAAAATATCTTTTTCTAGTTACACCCTGTTTTGCATTAAAGCATAGCATTTCACTTGGGTATGAGCATTTTACGTCTTTAAATGGCGTATGATCTAAAAGAGGATAACCAAGCACGGCAAGCTCAGTTAAGGCATCCGGATTGTTCTGTAGTTGGATATCCAACTGCTTGAATAAATTAAGGTTAGTGGAAAATAGTAAACCATACTGTGTTTGTAAGGTATAAAAAGGTTTTAATCCAAGTGGATCAGTCGCTAATGTTAGGTGCTGGCTCTGCAGATCAAATTGACAAAAGCTAAATACTCCTTCGCATTGCTGCAAAGAAAAGTCGAGAGACTCGCAGCCCGCAAGTGTAATTAGGTCCTGTGTTCTAGAGCTTGATATGAGAGGGTGTCCAATGAGTGTTGCAATTTGCGACTCAGTTCGCAACCAGCTCGACTGCTGATAGGCATCAAAATCATACTGAAAAATGGCTCCATACTCGCAATTAAAAAAACGAACATGTTCTTTTTCATAGTTACTAAATACATTAGCTAGTTGATTTATATACTTAAAGTCAGTTTTATCTGAATCATTGAATTGGAAATAACCTGCAATAATAGCCATGTTAACCACCTTTTCGTTTGCTAACTTATTAGTAAAGTTGCAAGCCATAGGCCAAAACGAATAAAGGCCTTAAACAAGGCCTTTGGTAACATTACAAAATTACAAACGCAGATCAGCGATTGTTAAGTTGTTGGTTGATTTCATCAAATATACTCGCATCATCAATGGTAGATGGAATTTGTAGTTCTTCACCATCGACCAATTGGCGTAAGTTCTTTCTGAGTATTTTCCCTGAACGGGTTTTTGGTAGACGCTCAACATGCAAAACATTCTTTAAGCAGGCAATGGCACCAATTTGATGCCTTACAGAATGGACTAGCTGTTGCTCGACTTCTTTGCTATCGCCAAGGTAATCGTCTTTGAGCACTATCATCGCCATAGGTAATTGCCCTTTGAGTGCATCGTTAACGCCAAATACTGCACATTCAGCAACAGCAGGGTGGGCTGCAACAATTTCTTCCATTTCACCGGTTGATAAGCGATGACCCGCAACGTTAATTACATCGTCGGTACGACCCATAATAAATAGATAACCATCGTCATCAATATAGCCACCATCACCAGAGAGGTAATAACCCGGATACTCGCTTAAATAACCCGCTTGAAAGCGTTCATTGTTTTGCCAAATTGTTGGTAAGCAGCCAGGAGGTAAGGGCAGTTTAATTACCACCGCACCATTTTCGTTTGCTGAGCACTGCTGCCCATTCATATCAAGAATTTGTACATCAAAGCCCGGTGTTGGCACTGTTGAGCTACCCGCCTTAGTGGCAAGCTGTTCAATACCAATTGGATTACACGCAATGGCCCAACCTGTTTCTGTTTGCCACCAATGGTCAAGTACGGGCAAGCCGGTGTTGTCTTTTAGCCATTCATAAGTGGGAGGATCTAGGCGTTCACCGGCCAAGAATAAACGTTTTAAACTCGAAGTATCGTATTGTTTAAAGCCCTCGGCGGTAGGGTCTTCTTTTTTAATAGCGCGAAACGCAGTAGGAGCACTGAATAAGGCGGTGACTTTATAATCTTCTACAACACGCCAAAACGCACTGGCATCAGGGGTTCTTATGGGTTTGCCTTCATAAAGTACGGTAGCGCAGCGATAAATAAGCGGTGCATATACAATGTATGAGTGACCTACCACCCAGCCAATATCAGAAGCAGCCCAAAATACTTCGCCGGGTTTCATGCCATACACGGTCTCCATGCTGTAATGCATTGCAACAGCGTGACCACCGTTTTCTCGAACCACCCCTTTAGGTGTGCCTGTGGTGCCTGAGGTGTAAAGAATATAAAGCGGGTCGTCACCTGCAACCGGCACGGCATCGACTGAACTTGCTGCATCAGAGGCTGATTGCCAATCGATGTCTCGGCCATCTTGCATCTCGGCAATGGCTTGCTCACGCTGAAAGACAATACAGTGTTCAACAGTATGCTGGGCGTTTTCGAGTGCTTCATCAAGCAGTGGTTTATATTCAATCACATGATTGATTTCGACCCCGCAAGACGCAGTAAGCACAAGCTTAGGCTTTGCATCATCAATACGCACCGCGAGTTCGTGCGGTGCAAAACCACCAAATACAACGGAGTGAATGGCACCAAGGCGAGCACACGCTAGCATACCAATAACCGCTTGTGGGATCATTGGCATATAAATGACTACACGGTCACCTTTGCTTACGCCAAGGGATTGCATGAGTCCTGCAAATTTAGCAACTTGAGTTTGTAACTCGCCATAAGTGTATTGTTGTTTAGTATTGGTAACAGGGGAGTCGTAAATTAGTGCAGTTCGGTCGCCATAGCCTGCTTCGACATGTTGGTCGAGGGCTAGATAACAAGTGTTTAGTTGACCATCGGCAAACCAATGGTAAAAATCATTATCGTCATATTGATAAGGGGCACTTGGCTCTTTAAACCAAGGAATTCGTTTACTTTGCTCAAGCCAAAACTGACCCGGATCGCGCTGGAACTGTTGGTATTGTTGTTGATATTCGCCCGCCATTGTGAGGCTCCTATACTTTTTAGTGAGAGATTTGTACAACGTACTAAAAAATATAGGGCGGTTTTTGATTAAATAATATGCGACCTTGGTCGGCATTAATGGGGCTAAATGTCGTGAAATCGCCCGGATTTGGGGCGATTTCAGGGAATCGAGATGCTAATTAAACCTGTTGTTCACTAATAAGCGGTAAGCAAATGAGGATCTTAACGCCACCTAACTCACTGTGCTCAGCCTTGATAGTACCTTTGTGCGTTTCTATTAGGCTTTTACAAATCGCCAGTCCTAGGCCTGAGCCACCCGTTTGGCGACTACGTGATTTATCAACGCGGTATAAACGTTCGAATATTTCAACTAACTGATTGTCGGTCACACCGGGTGGGGTATCTTCAATACTAAAAGTAATACTCTGCGCTGAGGCTGTCGCTACAAATTTAATTTTGCCGGGTTTATCAGTATAAAAGGTGCTGTTTGATAAAAGATTAGCCAGTACTTGCTTAATTTTATCGATATCCCATGTCACCTTTAAATCAGCAGTAACATGAATGTCACTGGTAAATTCAAAGCCTTTGCTTTGTACAAAAGCAGCAAAGTCTTGCTGCCAAACGGATAATACATCAGCAAGTAAATAGGGTTTTAGGTTCAGGTATAGGCTATCTGAGTCTGCTTGTGCTAGTTGGTGGATATCACGGATCAGTACATTGATATCGGTTAGCTTTCGATTAATGGCATCGTAAGAGGCATCAACGTCTTTTGCGATATTGTATTGCAATGCTTCAACTTGCAATTGTAGCGCTGTGAGTGGTGTGCGAATTTCATGGGATACATCGGCTAGTAAGCGGTTCTTCTTATCAACGACTTCTTGTAATAGTTGTGCTCGCTCGCTGGCAAGTTTACGCGTTTTAAATGAGCGGTAACCAAAGCCTGATATCAATAAAATCACACAGCTTAGGCCGAGTAACCAGGCTTTAAATTGCCATTCACTTTCGCTTAGTTGTGCTGCTTGAATTTGTTTATCTGCACTTAATTGGTTTATTTCTTGCTGATTTCGCATAAAGGCGACTTGGCTTTGCATCGCGGCCACAGTTAAGTCGTGCTGATTTTTACCCGTTTTATTTTCAAGGGTTTGATAGCGGCTTTGCGATTCAAATGCCTGTTTATAAAGTTGTAATGCAAGGTAAGAGTCAGTGAGTAATTTATTTAAGCTAATTTGATCTTCGACATCTTGTAACTCATTAGCCTGGTTTAAGGCCTGTTCTGCGGTTTTAATTGCTTTTGCATGGTCATTAAGAGCTTGATAGATACGTGTTTGGGTGATCGCTAAAGACACTAAATGGGAGCGGAAATTAAAGTCAGTGGCGATTGCCATGGCGCGATCAATATAGGCTTGCGCTTCACTAATGTTATTTTGTTTTAGAGCAATTAACGCCATTAAATTATATGAACGGCACAATCCTGTGTTTGAAGATGAGGGTAGATAATAGCTAATCGACTTTTCTGCATAGTCTGTGGCTGTTGTAAGCTCACCTTGTTTTAGCGCTGCATAGCCGACCTTCATGGCACTATTACCGATATCGACTTTAGAGCCAATTTCTAAATCCAGAACGTGCGACATTTTAAAGTGCTTTAACGATTGGGCACTGTCACCCATACGTCGATAAACTTCGCCAATTTCATAAAGTGCATCAGCAATGCCTTTTTTATCGTCAAGTTTTTGATGTAAAGAAAACGACAAAGTAAGATTGGCTAGTGCGTCGTGGTGGTCACCAATAATTGCTTCAATAATACCTAAGTTCTGCAATGCAGAGGCATAAGATTTATCGTCATCAAACTCTTGTAAAATATTGACTGCTTTTTGTGCTTCATTGAGGGCAGCTATGTACTTATCTTGCCAGCGTAAAATGGCTGCTAATCGCTCATAGGACTGGGCAATCAGCACTGAGTTATTTATCTGTTTGGCAATGGATAATGCAGCGCGATAGTGTTGCTCTGCCTTAAGAAAGTTACTTTTTCTGCCTTGTGCGTAACCTTGAATAAGCATTGCTCGTACTGTTACTGACTGGTTATTGTGCTTTTCCCCGTAATTAAGCAGCTGCTCTGCATAGCTAAGAGCTTGGTCATAATCGCCACTGCCCATATTCATAAATGCCAGCGATTCGAATGCCTCTTGTATGATGTTAGGTTCATTGGAAAGGGTCGAGTCGTTAGTTAATTGCTCAAATATTTTAGTGGCTTGGTTTGGATTACTGTTACGTAACAATTGTGCTTCGTTAAGCTTTTCTAAAGCTTGTTCAGGGGTAATAGCAAGGGTATTTAGCGATAAGCAGCTAAGCAAAATAGCTAAAGCTAAGCCTTTGTAAGGTGATTGCGTGTTTTTCATTATAATCTAGGTAAAGGCAGATGCCATTTTTGTAAAATTGCTTGGTATTGACCGTTTTGTTTCAATGCTTTTATGGCATCACTCAATTGCATAGCAAGTTGCTTGTCCAATTTTAGATTCGCGGCTAAATAAAGGCCTGATGGGTAGTCGTCTAAGTGGAGGCTCTTATTAATGTCATTAGGGAGAACTCCTGATAACGCGAGTTCGTTTTGTAAGGTAAGCGTGTTGGTTAGTACAAAATCAATTCGTCCTTTCTCTAGCATTTGCCAAAGTTGATGGTAATGACTGACCAGCACCAAATTTTTATTTTCATTAAAGCCGGCTTGTTTCAAATAATGTTCACTTGAATAGCCACGAATTGTTGCCACACGATATTTCTTTGCTTGTTTTAAGCTTTTTATTTCGTGGTTTTGTTTGGCAAGCCCAACTAAATAAGCATCGGCAAAATAGGTTTGTGCTAGCCATTGGAATTTATATTCACGAGACTCATTTTTTAGCAATGAAATCATCAATATGCTTGGGTCATTTTGAAACTCATGAAAAGCTCGGGCCATTGGCATAATTGCGAATTCGCCAGCGATGTTTGTTTTCGCTAGGGCAGACTTTATCACTTCAACAAGCGCACCATCGGCTTTACCTTGCTGATTTTTAAAATGGTATGGGGGTAAATCTTCGGCAATAAAGGTCAGTGTTTTCGCCGTCGTAGCACTACTGATAAAGCAGAAGATAATAACAATCAGCAATGAACGAAGAAGCATAAAGAACCTACACCTTTAAACATATTGTTAACATAGTAATGAATATTAATAAAAAGGTATAGGTTTTTAATCGGTGAATCGGAATTAGTTGTTCTTTTTGCTTCGTGGCGCACCGAGTAAAATACCGATGTGGCAAACACAGACAGATAAAAACGCACTCAACCCTAATGCACCGCCATAGCCATGTAAGCGCGGCACGAGGTACTCAAACAACAAAGCAAATAGTAATGACGCAATGGCTAATGTAAAAATGCCAAAGCGTTTTGGTGCGCTCATACCGATGAAAGTACCACCGAAAAATGCCACGCTGTATAGCTCAACATCAACGGGGAATAGACTCAAAATCGCAAATGCAATAATGCTGGTGGCCGCTGATGCGCGAATGCCGTCGAAGCGATTATGATGTGCTAAAAAGTAGGTTGAGTAAGCACCTAATAACGCTGTTATCGCAATAAATATATTCATCAAAAAATCCCTTTTGCAAGCATATAAAGCGCCACACTGGCAAAAGCCACACTACCAAGTCGGCCGCCAAAACCTGCAAATAGATTCATAGTCAAAATATAAAGACTGGCACCGATCAATGAAATAAGACTTAGCTCCCAATAACTGTTTATTAAACTTGAAGAGCACATGCCAGCAAAGCTACCAGCGTAAATGGCCGCATAAGGGTGTGATTTTAACGTTCTTGAAAAAGGTAAAAACGTACCGATTAAGCCTGTCGCAGCAGCGGCTACAACAATAGGAACACGAAAATATTCGTGTAAGACGAAACAGATAAAGCAGCCAAAAAAGAAACAAATATACTTTATTAAAAAAAACCGAAAGTGCTCAAAGCTACTCATGTTTTTAAGCTTTGCTGTGTAATTTAAGATAAAAAGCTTAAGTGATTTCATACTCACTTATAGGTAGTTAGAAAGATAGTGATTTTCACATTATCTAACCACAAAGTACAATTATAAAAGGCATCTGACTTTGCAAGATGCCTTTAAAAATTATGATTGCTGGTGTCGTGGTGACCTAATGCTGTGGTGCCCATAAAGAGATACGATAAGAAAACATCCAAGTGGTACAACAAACGAAACCGCAGTGTTAAAAGCATCTATGGTTGCGGCTTGGATCAGAGGTAAAAATGCGCCCCCTAAAATTGCCATTACTAAACCAGCTGCACCAACTTTTGCATCTTCGCCAAGGCCTTCAAGTGCTGTGCCGTAGATGGTTGGAAACATCAAAGATAGACAGCTTGAAATAGCTACAAGTGCGACTACGCCCACTAAATTCACTTGTGTGGTAACAATAAAACACAGCACGGCTGCAATTAAAGCCATCAAACGCAGTAATTTAGCGCCGCTAATAAAGCGCATTAGCCATGTCATAATGAAACGAGATACTAAAAACACCAACATCGAACATTGTAAGACTTGGCCGCCGGTAACTTCTGTCGTGTTAAGTGCTTCCATGGTGTAGCCAATGGTGTAGGTCCATACACAGGTTTGCGCGCCAACATTAAAAAATTGTGCCAGCACACCAAATCGATAATGCTTGTTTTGATACAAATGTTGAAAGGTCTTTTTAAGTTTACGCGGCTGCGCTGTTACTTTTGTTTCTGTTGCAGGAGAGCGGCTAAAGAAGATACATAGCCATAGTAAGATTAAGCAACAGGCCATACCCACATACGGCACCATCACAGCATCGAGCTCTGCACTCACAACGGTTTTTAATTGCGCTTCACTCATCAGGGCACGGCTTGCGCTATCAGCTTGATTTAAGTTCGGTAAGATCAACGTCGCAGCTAAAAACACACCAATATTAGTCCCAACAGGGTTAAATGCTTGCGCGAGGTTAAGTCTGCGGGTTGCTGTTTGCTCGCATCCTAACTGCATAACATAGGGATTGGCAGAGGTTTCTAAAATAGACAAACCACCAGCAAGAATAAACAAGGCCAATAAAAAGTGGCTATAGAGCATGGTTTGACTAGCAGGGTAAAACAATAAGGCACCACAAGCGGCCATGGCTAAACCCACTAACAGCCCTGTTTTATAATTAAATCGTCTATTGATCATGGCCGCCGGTAAAGCTAAGCAAAAATACGCGCCGTAATAACTAAACTGCACCAGTGCTGATTGCAACGCACTCATAGAAAATGTTTTGCTAAAAACTTTCACTAATGGGTCTGTCATATTGGCCGCAGTACCCCAAGCAGCAAAGCAAATCGTAAGCAGAATAAAAGGCCAAAGCATTTGGCGCGATACAATAGCGGACTGTGTTTGCATAGTTCACCAGGTTAATGTGTTCATATTGTTGTGGCCGACAGTATTCACGACTATAAATAATAAATCAACCTAGTTGATTTATTATTTTGACTGGTAGATAGTACTGCAAACAGGTCTAATAGGCCGCTTATCAAGCTTGTATCAAGAAGGATGTTATGAAGAGCAGTTTATCGCGAGCACCAAGAAGCAATAACGAGCGCGCAATCTTAAGTTTAATTAGGCAACAGCAAAGCATGCCTAAAGCACAAATAGCAAAAGCGTTAGCCTTGTCTGCTCAGGCGGCAACAGTGAATATTAATAAGCTTGAAGAAGATAAGCTGTTGCTTCGTGATGCACCTGTTAAAGGGCGAGTAGGGCAGCCAAGTGTGCCGTTTAGGCTCAACCCAGATGGTGCATTTAGTTTTGGTTTGAAAATCGGGCGACGACGCTTTGACCTGATACTCGTTGACTTACAAAGCACGCAAAGGACGTCTGTATCTGTTGAGGTGCATGAAGCATCGGTTGAAGAGCTTAAATCATTTTTAGAAACACATATCCCAAAGCTAATCAGTCAATTAGAGCCTGATCTGCGCTCACATGTGTGTGGGCTTGGGGTCGCTATGCCGTTTGATATTTGGCAATGGCAAGCCGCTTCATGCTCAGCAACCAGTACACTTAGTCAGTGGCAAAACTTTGACTTAAAAGGTTACTTAGAAAGCCAGTTCCAGCTCCCTGTTTATATTAGTAACGACAATAACGCTGCCTGTTGTGCAGAGCTAAGTCTTGGAAACCCTAACAACTACTGCGATTTTTTATATGTTTATTTGGGGGCTTTTTTAGGTGGTGCAGTGGTGATTAACCATCAGCTTCTCGAAGGTAAAAGTGGTAATGCCGGTGCTATAGGCTCAATGCTAAACACTGATCGTGAACAGTTACTTAGCCAATGTTCATTACTTTCACTGCAAAGCGAGTTTGATAAGCTGCAGTTGGGTATTTCTGTGTATGAGCTGACAGACAGTCAGTTTACAGCGCATAATCGACTCGTTCAGCCTTGGCTTGAAAAAGCCGCTGAGGCTATCAGTATTGCCATGCATAACAGTTTAAGTTTATTAGATATGCAAGCTGTGATTATTGATTCGCCGTTACCGAGTAAAGCACTTGAACATCTCAAGCAGTTATCAATTGCCGCATTTGCACGTTTAGATAATCGTGGGTTACGTAGCTGTGATGTGAGCTTAGGTGTGTGCGGGGAAAAAGCGCAGTCGATAGGGTCTGCCCAACTTGCGCTTAGTCATCATTATTTTTAAGAGGAGTGAGCACCTCACTCCTACTTAATTCATTACTTCTGATATTGTTTGAACCACGCAAGGGTGTATTCAATTTTCGAAATCATACGTGATGGACGACCCGCAATACCATGGGGTGAGCCCGGTACACGAATAAGAACGGTATCTACCTTTTGCAGTTTTAATGCTTGATAGAATTGCTCTGATTCTGAAATTGGCGTACGGCGGTCTTCTTCACCTGTCATGATCAATGATGGCGTGGTGACGTTACCTACTAATGAAAGTGGCGAACGTTTCCAGTAGTGCTCAACATTATCCCAAGGCATGCCAGGGAATTGGTTACGAATTTGACCAATATAGCTGTCAGCTGAAAGCGTTTTACTTAACCAGTTGATCACAGGCTTGGTAATTGCCGCAGCGTTGAAGCGGTTTGTTAAACCAACCGCATAAGCCGTTGCAATACCACCTGCTGAACCACCCGCAATAAATAGGTTATCTTTGTCGATAAAGCCTTTAGCAATCATGGCATCAACTGCTGAGTTGTGGTCAGCAAAGTCTTCTTCTGAACTGTATTTACCATCTAGCAGTAGTGCAAAGTCTTTACCGTAACTTGTTGAACCACGGTAATTCACATACACAACCACATAACCTTCAGCGGCATAACGTTGTAATTCAGCAGTAAAGCTTGGGCCATAGGCTAGGTGTGGGCCACCGTGAATTTCAACCATTAATGGGTATTGTTTGTTTTCATCAAAATCAGGTGGCGTAATGTACCAACCTTGAATAGCTTGGCCATCGAACTGTGACTTAACATTTAGTTCGTGCACTTTACCAAGCTTTTTATGGCCTAACACATCTTCATTTAATGAAGTTAGCGTTTTACTTTTACCCTTGTATAGGTAGCCTAAATCAGCTGGACGGTACTCGCTGCCTGTGGTGTACGCAATAGCGCCATTATTGGCCATGCTGAAACTACCACTGATATACGGACGACCAATTGAAGTGCCCGATACCGTATCCGTTAAGTCAGTGACCTTACCGCGGCTGTTTACTTTAGCAAGCTTACGCTTACCAAAATCATCGTACTGAATAACAAAGTCGCCATCGCCTGACCACTTATAATCAGCCACTGAACGGTCTAATTTTTCAGTAATATGCTTGATTGATTTATCGTCTAAATCGAGCATAGATAGTGTTGAGTTAATGTAAGGCACAGGGGCGTTGTCACGCGCAACAAAGGCTAGTTCATCACCGTCTTCAGCGTAACGCGGGTTACTCTCACGGCCCGGTAAATCAGTTAGTTGCGTAAGCTCGCCTGATTTTACATTGATTTCATAGAGGTCTGACTCAGTTGTGCGATATTCCCACTCATCATTGCGATCAGCAGAAAAAGCTAGTTTTGTGTTACTTGGATCCCAAGCAAGTGGGCCATAGTGCTGATAATCACCCGATGTTAATTGGCGTGGTGTGCCACCCGAAACCGGAATAACAAAAACGTGACGATATGAAGGCTCTAAAAAGCCAGCGCCATCAGCTTGATAGCGTGCTTTTTCAAACACTCTCACTGGTTTTGACCACTCAGCGCCTTTTGGTTTTTTCGGCAGTTTTACCGATTTAGCGAACGCAGATTTACCTTCAGGAATGCTCATGGTGAAGGCAATTTGTGCAGAATCATTTGACCACGTTAAGTTACGTACTGACTTTGGTAGTTGCGTTAATAATGCTTGTTTGTCTTGCGCTAACCAATAAACGTGAAGTTGATTCGAACCGCTTGAGTTGCTGGTAAAAGCAATTTTCTTGCTATCTGGAGACCAAGTGGGTTGGCTGTAGTTATGCTCATCAGAAAACAGCGGCGTGTGTTGACCTGACTTTATATCGTACAGCCAAAAGCTACGCTTGTTACCATCTTTCATGATGTCGTAGCCGCTGCGCACATAAACGATTTTTTTACCGTCAGGGCTTATTTGTGGGTCGCCTGCGTATTCAAGTTGAAAAATATCTTCAGAGACAAACTTGTCGTTAGCATATACTTGAGCCGTCGTTGCTGCGCACAGCAAACTTGCTCCAATAAGAATTGTTTTTTTTAATTGCATGGAATGGTCTTTTTTTAGCCGTAAAATTTTATCCTAAAAGCAGAGCATTCGCTGCGCAAGCACATTGAGATAAAGTTGCATTTACCCCAGTTGAATTGACTCGAAGTTAATGTGTACTTGCTAGTACCTGATTTTAAAGGCTTAGGCAAACTTAAAATAGTCATCCCAACGACTATCTAAGCGCTGTTTGGCCTTATCTAAATCAACGGCTGTATAAACGTTATTTTGTTGATGAACCAGCTCAAGCTTGACGAGTTTGTCTAAAGCATCATCAATTTCAAAGTCGAGCTGGCAATGATGCTGCGCGTTAAACCATTGCTCAATTTGACTATCTAATTGCTCTGCAGTCATCGCTGATTCGCTTTTTAGTAAAAAGGTGTAGGCAAGTAGCGCTTCTTTAACATCTTCTTCTTCAGCTGCATCGACTAGGGTATGAAAAACCCCGGCGTTGTTATCGAGGTTTTTAAAATACAAGTTGTCGGCTAATGCTTTCATAAAACGAATTTTACGGTTTTTAAACTTGCTCCATTCTTTAAAAATAAAGCTGCCAAATACCCCCATGCCGATTGCAAAGGTAATAAAGTGTTGCTGACTCATATGCACTTCTTCACTGCGCCAACCACCCCAAAAGGCAATCATAGCAATCAGGAGTAAAATTGACGCACCTAATTTTGTTACCAACACCACAGCTCCACCAATCAGTGCTGATGAACCAATAATCAGTTTATCTATTGGACGCATTTTTACTTCGCTATTCGGAAACAGCATTTCTAAATCGGCTTTTGGCACATTCTGGAATAATTTGACGATGGTTGAGTTTGGCTCAAAGCCTACCGGCATTTTGCCTTTTTCTAAAAAGTACTGCTCGTCTTTAAAGCGGATGAATATGGCAACGCGGTCATAGTTAGTAAACTGAATCTGCTTTTTCTTAAGCCCCCAAAAACTGCGTAGCGTCTCGGTTTTTTGCGATTCGCCGCGACGGTAAAAGACCACTTCTGCAAAGTCATCAAACTCAACGGCTAAACGTACTTTAAATAAAGACTCTTCATTCAGTGCATCTTGTAAGTCTTGATTGGTAATGGTTTCAAAATTGGCAGCATTGAGTACTTTGGCAAACTCTTTTGCAAAGGCAGATTGGTAGCTGGCACGTTGCTCGTTGGTAATCAGTGTTAGCGTGCGGGTGTCGCTATTTGGGTCAAATGGCGCATAGTTGTTTTTTAAAGACTCCAGCAGCTCGTGATATTGATAATGAGTCACGCTTTGCAAAAGAGTAGCAAACTCCATAAACGAAGCTGATTGCGGCTCACCCAAGTAAGCTTGGCAAAGATTTATGATGTCGTGTTTTCGAAAAGGGATGAATCGCGCGTTGCTCATAGATTTGTGTAATGTCATTAAAACTGGCTGGGATAATAAAAAAATAACGACAAAATTGCGACCGTTAGTGGCAAATGGCATGAACTTAGACTTTTTTACTGACTAAAACGGCTTATGTTTAGAATATTTACTCCAGTAAAAACGCTGGTTTTTCCCCTTTATAGTGGCTTTATCATGCACTTTTAAATTTGCTTTGCTAATGTTTAATTCATTGCAGCAAGTTGTCGTGATTAATTATGAATAAGCAAGCACCCCCTCCAGAAGTAAAGGCTGAGTTAAATTCAGTACCTCTTGTAGTAAAGCAATTCTTTATTAGCTTTTTTGTTGTCGTTTTATTGATGATAGTCGTGACTTATTTGTATAACTTTAATCGGCTTGAAAGTGATGTTTACTTAAATGGTGTGCTCAGTGATGCTATTAATTTGCTCATTTTGATTTGTATTTTTGCGTTTGTGCAAACTTCGGTGGTTGCTAAGCGCAGTTACTTATTTTTAAGTGTGGGTATCTTCCTTTGGAGCGTCGGACTTACATTTGATTTTTTAGATGAGCTGGTGTTCCAACCAATCTGGGTCGGCATTTATATCGAAGATATTACCCGCACCTTAGGGATGCTTATCACTGGGTTTGGTCTTTATTTAGCGCTTACTGATTTAGCTAAAACCCGAGAGCAGCTCGAAGAAGAGCTAAAAACCGATGTATTAACAAAGGCGTACAATCGTCGTTATTTTTACCATTATGTGCAGCAAAACCAAAGTAAACCACATAGTTTAGTGATCGCCGATATTGATCATTTTAAGGCGATTAATGATGAATATGGCCATGATGTAGGCGATCAGGTATTGATAGACTTTGTTTATCAGTGTCACCAAGCATTAGGAGAAGACGTTCTATTTGCGCGAATTGGTGGTGAGGAGTTTGCAATGTATGTTGCCACAGATGATGCAGATGAATTACATGCTACCTGCGAGCAACTGCTGAGCCTTGCCAGTAATGTGATGGTGACACCGAGTAAAACGCTCAGCGTGAGTGTTGGTTCAGCGATCAAACGTGCTACTGAGACCTTTAGTAGTACCTTGAAACGTGCTGATCAAGCGCTTTATTTGGCTAAAAATCAGGGTCGTAGTCGCTATGTTCATAAACCGTAAGGGACGGTTAAGACTTTTTGTTGTAACCTAAAATGCAACAAAACGATTAAGGATGAATAATGGCGATTGCAAAAAAGCTTAAGCAAAAAACACGGCAGTTTATTGACTCAAAACATATGCTTAAATCGATTACGGTGGCATCATTTTTAGAGTCAACCATAGTGCCTATTCCTCTTGAAGCTGTGCTTATTCCGTTAATGCAAGCCCGCCGTGAAAAGCTTTGGTTAATTGCCTTAATGGCGACCATAGGTTGTATAATCGGTGCTATTTTTGGCTATGCCCTTGGCTATTATCTATTTGATGTAGTGGGCGATTGGGTGATTAATACCTTCTCAAACCCTGAGCAATTCGAGCAAGTTAAGCAAAAAATGCAGGCACAAGGCTTTTGGTTTGTATTGACGCTCGGTATTGTGCCCATCCCATTTCAAATTGCCATGCTTGCCGCTGGGGCTACTAAGTATTCGATTTTTCTATTTTTACTGGCAACGGTCATTGCGCGTTCAATTCGCTACTTTGCTCTAGCTGCCGTTGTTTATTACGCGGGTAATCAGGCTGAGCGAATTATTCAAAAGCACAAAACCAAAGCCTTAGTGGCTATTTCTGTGTTAGTACTGTTACTTTGGTGGCTAAGTACGCTCATTTAATACACTCATTTAACAAATAAAAAATACTGATTAGGGTTATCCTGTCTATACTTTTAATTAAGGAAAGCGCTTAATAAAAACAACAGGATGACCCATGAATACCCTAGTGGCTGCACTGCCTATTTTGGTGCTGATCTGGATGATGGTAAAAAGCAGCCCCATCGCCTCTTATATTGCCTTACCCATCACAGCGCTACTCGCTGCTTTACTGCAACTGTTTTTCTTTCAAGCTGATTTAAGGCTGTTGCTTGCTAATTCGTTTGCTGGTGTATTGTCTGTTATGACGCCTATTTCGATTATTGCTGGGGCTATTTTACTTAACCGCATGTTGGCAATATCAGGGGCCGAAACCACGATTAAACACTGGCTCGAATCTATTAGCAGTAATCAAGTTGCACAGTTGATGATCATCGGTTGGGCGTTTGCATTTATGCTCGAAGGTGCATCGGGATTTGGCACGCCAGCGGCCATCGCTGCGCCTATTTTGGTCGGGCTTGGTTTCTCGCCTTTTAAAGTGATTATTTTCACTCTTATTTTAAACTCGATCCCCGT
Source organism: Pseudoalteromonas sp. PAST1 (assembly GCF_021532515.1). Lineage (NCBI taxonomy): Bacteria > Pseudomonadati > Pseudomonadota > Gammaproteobacteria > Alteromonadales > Pseudoalteromonadaceae > Pseudoalteromonas > Pseudoalteromonas sp. PAST1. Next base: position 85,776 of record NZ_JAKGBH010000007.1, read on the forward strand.
ATCTTTTGGTGCAGTTGGCACACCAACATGGTTTGGCTTTTCAGCGCTACAATTAGATGATGGGCAAGTGCTGGCTATTTCAAGATGGACGGCGCTTTGTCATGTGATTGCTGCTTTGGTTATTCCTATGATTGCGCTGTATCTTGTTTTACCACTAAAAAAGGTGCGTCAAAATAGCGTATTCATTTATTTAAGTGTGTTTTCATGTGTTTTGCCTTATTGGTTGTTTGCCCAGTGGAACTATGAATTTCCATCACTGATAGGTGGCGCAGTGGGTCTATTAGTCACTATCTATTTAGCCAATAAAGGAGTGGGGTTAGATAAGTCAGCTGTAAATGCACAAAACACGAAAGGCAAAGCTGAGTTCACACCCAAAGCGCTATTTTTAGCATTATTCCCGTTATTACTTTTGATTGTTGTGCTGGTGATAACCCGTATTCATCAGTTGGGCATTAAAGCATTGCTTAACGACGAAACGCTCTGGCTGAGTATTCATTTGGGCTTCGCACAATTTGAATTAAGCAAAGCGCTGATCTTATCTTTACATGAGATATTTGGCACCTCAGTGGGGTGGTCGTATAAAACCTTGTTTGTACCAGCCTTGATCCCGTTTGTATTGGTGGTGCTGATCTGCGTGCCGTTACTTAAAATGAGCAAGCCACAAGTAAAGCAAATGTGCTCCGACACCTTAGGCCGTATTGCTATGCCATGTATCGCTTTAATCGGGGCGCTGGTGATGGTGAATGTTTTAATGCAAGGCGGCCATAATGTGCCCATATTTTATATGGCGAGTACCTTTGCTGATTTAAGCGGGGAGCACTGGGTGTTATTTGCCTCGTACTTGGGGGCACTCGGCACTTTCTTTTCAGGCTCTGCAACCGTGTCTAATCTTACCTTTGGCGGTATTCAATATGGTATTGCACAGCAAGTGGGCTTGTCAGAAACCTTAGTGCTTGCGCTACAATCAATAGGGGCGGCGATGGGGAATATGATCTGCATTAGTAATATTATTGCTGTAGCCAGTATTGTTGGTGTGAATAATCAAGAAGGGCCAGTGCTTAAGAAAACCTTTTTGCCGATGCTGATTTACGGTGCAATTGTAGGATGTTTTAGTTATCTATTTTACTGATTAAACATGTTCAGATAAAAAAGGTGCCCAGATAAACCGAGCACCCTTACAGAGTAATTTATTGAATGGCTTTTTTTACTTCGCGCCAGTCAATAATCTTAAAGTTTTGCGGTGCCTGTGGCATGCGGTTGTAACCATCTTGCACAATGAGCACCCCTTCAGGGTAGCCCGGTAGTGCAGCCGGTGTGACCGTTAGGCCATCGGTTTCTGATACGCCATCTATTGCTAACTCTAGGTTATTGCTGATTGCAAATTTACCCGCAAACGCTAGGCTAGGGGTATTGCCATCAATAATTTTATAAAGCACATAGCTGTAATCACCTTGGCTAGAAACCACTAAATAGCGGGCATCTTTTGCGTGGTAGATTTCCATGCCTTCTACATCATCAACCAACAGATCGTTCACGGTTTGCAGCATTACAGGTTTATTTCCAGCTGTTGGCTCAGCGCCAATAAACCAAATACCTTCGTCTTCTTCACCTAAAAATAGCTGTGCGGTTTTATCATCAGCACTACAACCTTCTGGCTGGCTTGGAACACTAAACTCGCGCACTAGTTGTGCAGATACGTTCTTATTATCACCTGTTAGTTTGTATTGCTGAAATAGGCCTGATTTGTCATTCATAAACACATAGTTGCCTGTGTTTGATGAGTACATACACATACCGTAAATTTCGTTTAGAGTCGTTGGCAGCTCAGCAAAATGTTGCACCTGATTGTGAGTATCGACGCTGTAAACACTGATGCTGTTATGAGTACGGTTACTACCTGCAATCCAGGTATTCGTTACATTGTTGATACTGGCATGTTGGCGCACATCAACATTATTTAAACGGCCTGTTTCTAGTGCTTGTAGCTCTTTGCCTGCAAGGTCATACACCATTAAGCCACGGCGTTTATCGGTACCTAAGATCAAGCTTTTAGCTGCATTATTAGGGTTTACCCAAATTGCAGGGTCATCGGCGGCATCACCAAAAGCACGTACTGCATCGGTTTGCGCTTGTGCATTGATGTAAGTAACAGCCGCTGTTTTAGTGCTATTTTGTTGCTTGGCTTGTGCTTTAATTTGCCCATCGATTTGACCTTTTACATAATGACCTGATTCATCATCGTATAACACGATGTCAGCTTGATTATTGTTAAAGCGCACTGCGGCAGATTCAATCGCCAGTTCACCAGCAAATTGCCAGCTGCTAAAACGCTTTGTGCTATTTTCGTAGCGATGTAATTGGTTATCTTCAGAAGTGGTGAACCATAAGCTACCATCTTCTGTTGTGCTTAATCCGCCAACTTCAGGCGCTAAGCTGCCAAATGGCGACATCATAGCAAGGGGCTTTTTATCGGCGCGTGATTCAGCGTCGGCATTAATTTGCCAAATGCCTAGCTCGCCTTCACTTAAATAAAGAGTTTTACTGTTATCATCAACCGCACAGCCTGATGTTTCACTTACGCCAGCAAACTCACGTAATTCAAGGTTTAACGCGCGTTTGTTTGCCATATCAAACACCAGTGTTTCGCGGATAAGACCACGAGCGTCTGCCACAAATGCCGACACGGCTTGAGTGGTCGGGTTGGCAAATAAGCACACCGCCTCAGGTTTTGCTTTTGGTGGGCTGATACGGCTAATTTCAGTTAGCTGCCATTTAGCTGCTTTTTGTAAGCTAAAAATCACCGCTTGGTCGGCTTCGTTGTCGATGCTGGCAACAAGGTAACTGTTTTTGTCGATCGCCTTAACAGATAGCGCTTCGAAGTTACCTTTTTGTAATGCGTGCTGTTTACCAGTGGCATCAATAAGTTGTAGGCCTTGGCTTTGTGAGCTTAATAGCCAAGCGTCATCAGCAAGGGCTGCTGCTTGTGAGCCTTGCATATTTTCAGTTGTGCCAAAGGCTGTTAATTGGTTTTTACTTGGTGCCTCGTTTGCCGTTGTTTGGCTACACGCTGCTAGGGTGCTTAGCATCACTGCACTGGCAACAAGATTAAGTGGTTTTTTAAAATTCATGGGATCCCCAAATATACAACAAGGCAGCAATGCGCTGCCTTAATAACTATTATGTGTATTAAAACGCGTAGCGCAGCATTAACTGGATAACAGGGCCTGCTTCTTCAGACTCCAGTTCATACTCGTCAAAGTCGCGGTTAATTTGGTCATCAACCGTGTCGAACTTGTTGAAGGTTTCGTCTTTGCTTGCATCAAGTAGGTTTGAGCCTACTAAACGAAGCGTGACGTCTTGCCAGCGTTTTTCTACGAATACTTCAAGGTCTGCGCCGTAGTGTGTGGTTACTTCTTCACCCACGATACGACCATAAGCATCACCTTGTTTACGGTAAGTTGCACCGAACGAAGCGCCTAAATCAGGTAGGTCTTGAATAAAACCAACGTTAAACACGTAGTCAGATTGGTCGTTGAATTTACGGCTACCGAAAGTGTCATCTACTTCTGAATCAAGCCATGAGTAGTTAAAGAATACCCCTGTGTTTGGCATGCTAATAGCGCTTAGCGGCGTTGATAAATCAAGCTCGATACCTTTTACGTTGCCATCACCGGTGTTACGCGGTTGCAAAATGTAAGTACCATCACCCTCTGAGCCTTGTTGGCCTGTATTGGCTATTTCGATAAGGTCAGTGACATCGCGATAGAACACATTAATACCCACGACGCCGCTTTTACCTAAGCGATATTCATAGCCTAAGTCCATACCCCACGATGATTCTGGTTGTAGGTCTGGGTTACCTAAAAAGTCGTTATCGCCTAGCTCTTTTTCAAGTAGAGCAGGGGTGATGTAGTCAAAGTCAGGGCGACGTAAGCTACGTGCAACCGATGCACTAACACGGCCATTTTCAGAGACGTTGTAGCGTAAATGTGCCGATGGTAAGAAGAAGTCATAATCGTTTTTAGCGCTTACACCTTCTACTTTGTCAGTAATGGTTGAATCAGTTGTTTCGTAGCGCACACCTAACTCCCACGAGAAGTCTTGGTCTTCGTGCTTAACTAATGCAAATACATCTATGCGGTCTTCTTCGAGTTTATTGACACCACCAGCGGCTGCTTCAAACTCGTTATTAAAGCCTGCCAGTGACAGTGGTGTTTTGTTGAACTGATCCCAGCTAGTAAAGCTTTGTTCGCTTTCACCTTCGGCTTGATAAACAGCAGTATCGCGCTCTTTACCTTGTACAAAGGCACCGAATTGAATCGTTTTGCTCTCGCCTGCAAATAAGCTATGTTGCCATTGTAATGACCATTCTTTGTCATCAAGGTCTACGGTTTCTTCTTCTTCCTCAAACACCATAGGTAACTCAGAGGTATCGATTTCTACTTCTTGCTCGTAAACTGACTCTTCAAAGCTTGCAAAACCAAGCTTAAATTTACTGGTGCCACCAAAAAGGGGTAACTCATAACCCGAGTTGATGTTGTAGTTGGTTTGATCGATGAAAGATACATTGGCGTTATCGGTCTCAAGGTTACCGCCTTCAACAATTGAGTTATTGATTGCTGTTGGATCGTCATATTCGAATGAACGCTCATCTTCAGTACGGTCGGTATCAACCCAAATCGCGCTGATATCGAACTTGCTGCCGTCATCAAAAGCTATTTCGTAGCTGGCATTTAGCGAGGTGTCGTCACCGTCACGGGTGTCTGTTTGGTCTTCACGGTTATCGAATTCTTCGGTTTTGTAATTGGCGTTATTCTCTGGGCTGTCGCCATAGCGTAGGCTTGATTTTTGTTTTGGGTTATAACGACCTTGTAAGTTCGCACCAAGTAGTAAACGGCCGCCAGCAAACTCAGTGCCGTAAACACCAGCAAAGCTTTCTTTTAATTCGCCATCGTCATAACGCAGGCCACCTGCACGCAAGTAACCACCATCTAGGCTGTAACCGTCACGCAATACAATGTTTAGCGTGCCGGCAATGGCATCGGCAGAGCGGTTTGCACTTGAAGCACGAATAATTTCTACACGCTCAATTAGCTCGGCAGGAATACGGTCAACAAAGAATGAGCGGTCAGCACCTGCACCAGGTACTTCTTCACCGTTGATAAGCACCTTTGTGTAAGCTGGGCTTAAGCCACGCATACGTGCGCCATCAGACTCTAAAACATCCGATAAAAACGTCACACTCGGTACACGTTTTAATGCATCACCGACAGTCAGCGGTTCAAAACGTTGAAAGTATTCTTGTGAGTATTCAAGCGTCGGTGCCAGCTCTTGTGAGCGGTTGCGATAGCCGATTTCGCCATATACAACAAGCTCTTCAGAGACTTTTACTTTTTTCTCATCGCTGCTTTGTTCGTCTTGTGCGTAAGCGGCAAATTGGCATAAGGCGAGGGCGCTTACTAACGCCTTCGTTTTAAATTGTTTCATGGGGTTGCTCCTGGTTGTCCTTGGTTTGATGAGCAAAGTACGCAGCTTAAATGACGCAAATGTGACAGAAAATCGCTAACAACCAGTAAAAACAAGTGATTAGCGGGTTTTAAAAGTGCTTTTGAGCTGTAATAACCCCACCTTTTTAAGGTAAATACAGTGCTGAAGGGGTTTAACAAGGTATGACTGTCGTTTTGCTGTCACATCATTGAGCTAATATGACCCTGCTGCTTTAAGCGCTAACGAGTTAGCATGGCAGCGTGAATTATTGTTAGGTACTGAGAATGCGATATAACCCTTTTACTCATCATCGATTTTTAACCAATGCCGTTATTGCTTTGTTTGTGATTGCGTTTTTGCTAAGCGCACAAGCAGGAGAGTTAAAGCCTTTTGCCGATATTGCTTGGTTAGATATTTTAGGCGAGGGTGGCATTGTGCTAATGACCCTGACTTGGATAGCTGCGCTACTTATTTCGAGGCCGCCCGGCAAAGTCACCAGCTTTTTAGTGCTTGGGCTAGGGCTTTTTATGTTTTCAGCTTCCCTTGATTTATTTGATGAGTGGTTACATCAACCAACCAATACGTGGCTTACTTGGATTGAATCATTGCCTGCGCCGATAGGCATGATTTTCACAAGCCTTGGGCTGTATCAGTGGCACCAAGAGCAATACGTGCTTAACAGGCAACTAAAACGCCGTGAAGCTCAGCATCGTGAGCATGAATTAGTATGCTCAATAACAGGGCTGTATAAGGCTGATTACTTACAAGCTGTGTTAAAAGAGCAATTAAGTGAGCCGCAGCCATTGCAACTGGCCGCTATTGATATTCGTGGTTTTGCTGATTTTAACGCTGAATTTGGCTTTATCGAAGGCGACCGCTTACTAGGTGAAGTAAGCGAGCTTTTATTGATGAATTGTCGCCTTAGCGATGCGGTGTGCCGCTATGCAGGAGACTGCTTTATGGTGCTAATGCCAAACACCAGCGCAGTACAAGCGAAAGAGCTGGTGGCGCAAATTACCTCGGCGCTGAGCCATTGTGCATTTAAGGTCGAAGGCGAAAAACACGCTAAGTTTCAAGATGTAACAGCGGCCTTAGTGGGCAGTATGCATGGCGATACACCACAAAGTTTAAGCTCGCGTTTACACGCTAAGTTACAACAACAAAAACAACAAAGAGTCAGCCATTGTGAAGTCGTATCTTAATCAAGATGACAAATACCTCACCGCACAGGGACTGATCACCACGTTGGTGGAGCTGGCCTTAAGTCGCGGCATTGCACTGCATAAGTTACTCAGAGGCACAGGGGTGTTTGAGCAAGACTTAATGAGTGTGCAGCATCAGTTTAGTATTTCGCAGCAAGTACGCTTATTGACGCAGTTTAAGCAGTTGATGAAATCCGCCGACAGTGGCTTTTTATTAGGCAGTCAACTAGCAAACGATACCTCTGTTGCCGCCCAAGGCGTGTTACATGCAGCGCATATCGGCCAAGCTTTAAAGCAGTTACACAATTTACGCATGCAACTAGCCCCTTTGTTATTTAGTTACAGTTATGTACATAACGAGCAGTATTACATTGTGCTGCAAAATGCTGTGGGCTTGGATGATGAAATAAGCCAGTACGTAATGGAAATTTATAGCGCCGCGTTTTACCAAGTTCTTAAAAAAGTGGCGGGTGAGCGAGTACCTTGTCAGTTTGAGTTTGCCTATAAACGCGCCAGACATAGCCAAGAATACGAGCAGCATTTGGGCCTTAAAGTTGCTTTTGAAAAGCCTATAACCCGCTGGGTATTAAATAAACACGCGCTTAGGCTTACTAACCCCGCGTTTAGTAGTTTTCGGTTCTCACAAATTAACTCGCAGCTAGCGGCATTAGATTCAGCAAATAGCACTTTTGTGGAAGCCGTAAGCCGATTAATTTATCAAAATCCGGCGTTAAATTTAGACCAAGTAGCTAGCCAATTTGCCATGAGCCCTGCAACCTTCAAGCGTAAATTAAAAGCTCATGGCGTACGTTTTTCTACCTTGTATGATGAGCAAAGTAAGCGCAAAGCGATTTACCTACTTGCCATGCGCGAGCAATGCAATGAGCAAGTTGCCATGCGCTTATCATTTTATGATATTGCTAATTTCAGACGAGCGTTTAAACGCTGGACCAGGCTTACGCCAAGTCAATTGAAGGGGTAAGAAAGCCCGCTCTTATCGCTAAGAGCGAGCGTGCAGTTAAAGGGTTTCTAAAAATGCGATGAGTGCATTTTTTTCATCCTTACTGAGCTCTAACTTATGCAGTAACTCTGTTGTTTGTGGGTAGTTTGGATCATCTTTAAATTTTTTGCTCGGTTTTGGCCTTGCTCCACCTGCATTATAAAAGTTGACTATCCCCAGCAAACTTTGAAAGCCACCATGGTGCATCCAAGGCGTACTTTGTTGTAACGCTAAAAGAGAAGGGGTTCTAAACTTGCCTATATCAGCTGGGTCTTGGGTGGCATCAAAACGGCCTAAATCTTGAAGTTTTCGACCATAAAAATGCAGCCCTGTAACATGGAATTCATTGTCGCTGAGTAAAGCACCTTCATGGCAAGTCATACACCTTGCTTTGGTTCTAAAAAGATGCAAGCCTTCAAGTTGTTGATCGTTTAAAAGTGCAACCGCTTCACTAGGACTCGTTTGCGCTTTATCGATAAAGCGCGTGAATAATGATTCTGGAATATCAAAGGTACGTTCAAAGGCAACAAGCGCAAGAGCCAATAGTTCTTTATTAAGCGCTTCTTTGCCAAAGGCATTGAATATTGGGCTTTTATAGTCCTCAGCACTGTTTACTTTGTTAAGCACAAGATCAACAGAAGTGCCCATTTCTATCGGGTTTTCAATCGGCATTAATGCCTGCTCTGTCGCAGTTTTAGCCCTGCCATCCCAAAAGAAACTTTGCCAATGGTCAACACCAATAATGGCTTGGGTATTTCGGGTGCCCACTTGGCCATCAATGCCGACAGCTAGTTTTCGCCTATCTGAGAATGCTAAACGAGACTCATGACAGCTTGCGCAGCTTACCGTGTTATCTCGTGACAAACGGGTATCGTTAAATAGCTTTTCGCCTAATGTGATGATCTCATCACTTTGATTAAACGGTTTAGCTTTTAAAGGTTTGAGCGGGGCAGCTGGCACATCTTTACTGCTAATAATCGCAGGCCACTCATGCTGTGGCTTTGCGTATAACTTGCGTAATGATTGCTCTTGTGTGAAGGCGCTCGTTGTAAAAATGCCGCAAGTTAAGAGAAATAACCATTTATTCATAGTTATAAGATACCCCTAACCAAAACATTCTACCTGGTTCAATACCTGAATTTCCTTCTGTAATAGCGTGACTTCTGGCATTAAATAAGTTGCTGATATCAAGGCGAACTTCAAGAGATTGAGATTGACTAACTTGATACTCCCAACGGCTACTTAAGGCAAATATAATACGAGCGTCAAAGGTATGAGCTTCATATTTGGATATATATATATCGGTCGAACCACACGTAGCACATTCACTTCCAATGCCTATTCTTTGATCGTTACTAGACTTAATAGCGGTTGTATAACTACCGCTGTAGGTTGCTGTTAGACCAGTTGAAAAAGTATCAGTCCAGTTGGCATTCCAACCAAAGTTAGCAGTTACAGGGCGACCAAAATTCGCTTTAAGGGTATCTAACTCAGATAAGCTCATCAGCTCACCCTCATAGTAAACCAGTGTTTCAACAGGCGTGTTATCGGGTGTTGCAGTGTAGTCGCTATTGCTTTCACTGTTTTGGCTATAAGATGCATTAGCCCATATTGAATGGTCGCCAAATTTGGCATCCCAAGATAGCGAGTAACGCTCGCTTTCACCTGTACCATTATTATAAATAGTAATATATTTAAAACCGTCATTTTTTAGGTAGGTTTCTTCGTTTCTCGCTAATTGTTCTTTTTTGTTACGGTGCACATATTTTAATGCAAAGTTACCGAAATCTTCTGTCGCGTGACGAAGACCTAAGGCAATTTCATCATCGTAAGGACTTTTTACGTTGTCATAGATATAGCGGAAGTTACCTGTGTAAGAAGAAGGAAGCCAAGCTTGTAAATAACCGTTTTGAATAGGGCGATACTCACGATAAGCAAACTTTTGTTGCTCTTTAATTTTATAACCGAGTAGGCCCGCATCGTAATAACGGTTTAAACCCGCAGTCAATAGTGTATTGCCATCGTTAAATACGTCATAACCCATTGATAAGCGTGGCGCGATATTGTGATTTTTGAAAAAATCATCGTAGTCGTATCTAATACCTAAATGAAAATCAAATTGTTTCCAGGTGATCACATCGGTGGCATATAGTGCCGCTTTATTTAAGCTTACGTCTATTTGTTCACTGGGTGTGACCAAACGTGAGTTAAAATACTGAGCTGTTGTCGCTACGTTATTCGAGTAGGCAAGTAAGTGCTCTGGATTATTAAAATCGATACTGCCACCTAATTGCTCGGCAAGGGTATCTAAATCAACATAAAAATTTTGCTCAACACAATCAAGGGTATAGCCACTACAGTTTAGTTGTGCGTTGGTTGATGAGTATTGAATTGGCGAGTCATACTTATAATAGTTTTGTTGGCGGGTACGCTCATAGTTTTGATGGTTGAGTTCAGCGCCCACGCGAATTGCGTGCTCAGTATTGCCCCAACTTTTACGCTCAAGTGTTAGGGAATTTCGCCAATTAAAGCTAGTTTGCGTGTTATCAAGATTGCCATAACCGCCGTATCTTGAAACAGGAGTTGAATCAGGGCTCTGATCGGCTAATTGACCCCACTCTTTGCCTTTTGCTTGAAGCCAAGTATAAAAATGCGCAGGCCCTGTACGGTTGTTATCACTTTGGCTCATATTAAACTTACTGCTGAAGTGACCAAAGCGTGTTTCTTCACCTAAATTAGCCGTAAAACCAAAGCTTCCTCCTTCGACTTGGTAGTCACTATTAAGCACGTCTTTCAAGTATGAATCTGAAGTATAAGGGGCATACATAACGCTTAAATCGAGTGAATCAACCCAGCCATCGCGATAGCTGTATTTAAGTAATGCATTGATGTTTTCTCTACTTTCGACCTTTTGTGCTGAAAGCGAAACATCTGAGATATCACTTTTTAAATAGCTTACGCTTAGCAATAAGGCATGCTTGTCAGTCAACTCTTTTTGAATTGAAAAATCGATATTGGTTTTTTCATAGGTTGGTGGCTCAAGGGCGTCTTTGCCCTCAGCGGTGTCATCTGGCTCATCATTATCGATTATATGGTACTCCCCCCAATCACTGCGATTACCACGAATACCTAAGCTTACACGTGTTTCTCTAGAGAAAGCAGATATCGTTTCGGCATCAATCACGCCACCAGAAAAGTCGCCAAAGTCTGCTGGAATGTTGTGATCGTACACAGTAATTGACTCTACGATTTGACTGTTAATATTCATGCTTTGCACACCGCCTGACACCTCATTTTCAGAGGCGCCAATGCGGCTCGCACTGGCAGGATCAAGACGATTGTTATAGTTCATGCCATCAATCATAAAGCCTGTTTGCCAAGGCTTTGCACCCGAAATACTAATTTCAGGGGCACTAATTTCCGCAAGGTTATCAATCGAGTAGTAGTCTTCACTTAATTGCACGCCCGGCAGTAAGGCAATCAATTCGTTGATATCACCATTACCTTTTGGAGTTGCTTCAATAAAGTTTCTATCTAAATAGGCGCGACCAATTACTTCAGGTACTTCAATCCCTATGTATTGCCCTTTAATGGTAATGCGCTCTACCTCTTGATCTGAGCATTGCTTATTGTTCTTATCATTACATTGAGGATTTGTTGCTTGTTGCTTTACTTCATTAGCGTGTATAGGGGCATTAAGTAAAAGCATCAAACACGCTGATAAGTAGCGCATTTGCATGGTAAAACTCCTGAAATACAAGTGATTAGATTAAAATAGGAACAGTCAAATGACTTGTAAGGCTTCATTGCATTTTTTAAATGCTGCTTTTATTGCGCATTACACATAAAAGTAAATGATGAAAAATTACAATGCTAAACATACGAAGAGATTTCGGATGTGTTTTAAAGTTTGACTTTCTATTGAATATAAAATTTTTTTCTTAATGTTATTGAATAATAATGCGAGGCAAGGCGACCTCGCATTATTGTGATGGTGTTATTCTCCTAAAGGAGTCACATCGATACTATCTTCAATACCATCATTGTCGGCATCGTTATCAGCAATTAAGCCCGATTCAGCAATTGCTTGCTCTGATGCGCTGGATAGGAAGAAGTTAGGTTTGCCATCGTGGTCTGTATCGATACTTGCGATCGAAGATGCAGGGAAGTCATCTTTTTTAGCTACTAAGTTAGCATAAAGGGCTGTAAGTGATAGCTTATCTGCTTCTGCATTGACTGAGTGATCGATTAATTCTTTTACTGCGGCATCATTGCCAAGTCGGGCCTGAAAAGTAAGCAATGTTTCAAGGTTACTTTGAATAACTTTATCGGTTTGTAAGAGTACAAACGTATTTGCATTGGCTACGAATGGCTTTAACATTTCAATTGTTTCAGCATAAGCTGAAGCATACTGCTCGTTATTTACTTGGAATCTAGCTAATGATGAGGTGAGAGAATAGCTTTTGAATAGTCCACCACTTGTTTCGCTATTACTAAGTGTCGCGTAAAGTACTTTATCAAGTAGAGTTTTATAGTCATTAATATCAAGGTTTGATTGTTCTGATTGCAGTGTGGTTAAACTGATATCTAACCAATTTAACGCCATATCAATTAGCCCAGCTTGCACAAGGTATCCGAGTGAACTCAATCGCCATTCTATTTGTGTTTGTTTTTCTTCAATTAAGTTAATTTGAGTGTTAAGTCTTTCTGCGGTGATGGCTACCGAGTCATTCTGAGATACAAATCCAAAAATAGCTAACTGCTGATTTAAAGCATAAGCAGCAGAGGAAGTACTAAAGTTAGTGTTATTTTCTATAAAGTAAGAATCTATAACCTCAGCACAGCGTTGTGCAAAAATATTTGCTTGTTCTTCCCCACCTAAACTAAGGGTAAAGTCGACAAGGCCGCCACAACCGAATATTCCGGTGACATAATATGCGTTAGTTTCATTTAACACATACTCTTCAGAAAATAGGATGTTTGCGGCGTAATCCGTCAGAATTAGGCCAAGTTCATTTTCACCTCGAACTCGAAGAATATCAGCAGCACCTGGTTGGCCTGATGAAGTTATAAGTGTTTGATAGAAACTTTTTGCATTAGGTGTTTCGCCACTCATAAAGTATTCTTTAGCGTTTTGCACCGCATCCTCTATGGAGATACCCGCTTGTAGTTTGTTAGCTACTTCATAAGCAAAAGAAAATTCAATAGCATCATCTTTGTCATCTTGATCTGTAAGTAAAGCAAAGGCTGGGTTATTTGAAAGCTCTACATCATATAAAGCTTTAATATTTGCTGTTAACACTTCTAATGGATAGGTGTATGTCGCTAAAGTTGCTTCTGCATATGGGCTTGCAGTAAAGCTATATGTATTATCGAATCCAACAACACCATAATATGAAAGCGCTAAGTTCGTATAATATTTTGCCAAATCAACTTCATTGAGCTGTATAAAAGATTGAGCAGCCCATGCAATGTAAAGCACTCTCATACGCTCAGTTGGTTGGCCTTTGTAGTCACCTGATTTTTGAGTAAAATAACCGATTTTTTCACTTAACTCGGCCATGGCTTGGGTGACTTTTACTCCTTCATTTCTTACTGTTTCTGTGTGAGTCGCTGCGTATTGATCTTTAGAAGATTCAACGGTTTTTTTGATTGCAGATATAAATCTAATATAAGTCGCATTATATTCTTCTGTATAAACCTCATTTGCATAAAGTTTAAGTGTGTCTAACATGGCTTGAGCGTATTCGGTTTGGCCAGCTGCGTTGTATTGATTGGTTAGAGTCAGATAAAACCCCGGATCTGAGCTGCTGATGTTATCTAGGCCTTTTTCAGCAAGGTACTGATTGTAAAGAGTTGCAGCATCTTGTCTAAACGTTAAAGCCCTCTCGCTTAAACTTACTAAATCAAGAGATTTAGCTGCATCTAAATAGGCTTTTGCTTTTGTGTCTATTGCTGAAATTTTGCTGAAGTGTTCGTCTGCTTTCTCAGCAAAGCCTGCAATAAGATAACCAATAGCTAATTGTGTGTTTACTTCGTCCATGTAAACATCATCATTGATATTGTCACTAATCGCTTGTGCTTGTTTTAAATGAGAGTTATTTGAGCTGTAGTAGTAATTAAGTTTATCTTCGTTAGTCACATAGGACGGTTTTAATTCAATGGTTGCGCTGATAGGCGAGCTAATAATGCCATCGGTAAATTCGATAACAAAGCTGTCGTTAATTTCTGACAACGTATCAGCTGTGAATAGAAATTCACCCGTTTGTTCATCTAGAGTAAGGGTGCCGTTGGCAGGGGCCGTTACTAAAGAAACAGTCACAGTGTCACCGTCAACATCATTAAATACTAATGTGCCTTCAGTCGTTGTTGAGGTGGTTACAGTGATTGATTGGCTCGCCAGTGTTGGCGCATCGTTAACGTTATTAACCGTAAAAGTAAGTACTGCATCAGTACTTAAGCTGCCATCAGTGGCGGTAACGGTTACTGTGTCTTGGCCTGCAAAATCTTCTTTTGGGGTATAGCTAAAACTACCATCAGCATTTAAAGCAAATATCCCGTTACTTGCTGCAGAGCCGAGGGTATAGCTAACAGCATTATCACCTGTTGCCACAACTTGACCTGTAATAGATGTATCTTCATCTAGAGTGAACGCTGAGTTGCTGGTGAACTCAGGTGCATTATTACTATCTGAACCGCCACAGCCAGTGAGTGCAAATGCAATCACAAGTGGTAAATACTTTATTCTATTAGTCATGTTTATACCCGCATTTATTATTGGTAATTTCAAAAGGGAGGGAATGTTAACATTATAATACGAATGATAATAGATCTTAATAGCGTTTATTTGTGCATTTTTATGCAATTGTAGTGACTCAGACTTGAAAGCTTAGGTAGAAACTATGCTTTCCATCTGAGAATAATCGCATCATTGAAAATTAAAGCTAATTCATAGCAGTTATTTTTCCCGAGCTGCGTTAGACTATTGTTATTGATGTAATTAACCGAGGTCTCAAATGATTGAGTATCCTGTTGACCAACTTCCCCAGTTAATTGATGACTTGCTTCAGTGTGACACCACAACACGCAAAAATAAGTTACTTACTGATGCTAAAGAAAAGCTTTCTACAGAACATTTATCGTTATTGTTTGAAGCGCTACCTAAAGAACAACGTCTAGAGATTTGGCAATTACTCGATGAAGACACGCAACATGAAATCTTCATTAACTTAGGCGGTGATAGCTGTCGCTGGTTATTGCAAAGCTTAGATGAAGCTGAAGGTTTTAAGCTACTTGACGAAGTGAGCGTAGAAGAATTACTTGAACTCGAAGAAATTATTCCTGAGCGCTTTGTTGATTATGCACGTAAACAACTTGATGAAGTTCAAACAAAGCAGTACGACCTTGCACAGCAATATAACCCAGAGCAGTTAGGTCACTGGCTCGATTTTGATGCGCTAAAAGTATCAGAAAAACTCACCGTGGCTGGCGCACGTAAAATTTTTCAAAAAGGCTTACCGCAATACACCGAGGTGATTTATTTGGTCAGTCGCAAAGGTACATTAATTGGTGAAGTGGCAATTAATGCATTATTCAAAGCCAATGATAACGACAGCCTGCTTGATTACGCGAACCTTGATGTATCGGCTTTACATGCTGATGACGACCTATACGAAGCTGCTGAAGTGGTTATTCATAGTGAACAAATGGCGATGCCTGTTGTGAATGCCGATAACAAATTATTAGGCCGATTGTCAGTGTCATCTGCTTATGAATTGCGTCAAGAAGTGACCGACGAAGCCGCTGCAAAAGCCGGTGGTCTTCGTGAAGACGAGGATCTGTTCTCAAGTGTCACTAAGTCGGCAAAAAACCGCGGTATTTGGCTTGGTATAAACCTAGCAACGGCATTTTTAGCATCTTGGTTTATTGGTTTGTTTGGCGCAACCATAGAGCAAGTGGTTGCGCTGGCGGTACTGATGCCAGTTGTTGCCTCTATGGGTGGGATTGCAGGTAGTCAGACGTTAACGGTTATTGTACGCGGTCTAGCACTTGGTCAGGTTACCGACTCCAACCGCAAAGCACTGTTAAAGAAAGAGCTAAGAGTAGGGGCATTAAACGGCTGTGTTTGGGCCTTTGTGATTGGTGTACTCACTTATTTTTGGTTCAACGATGGTATGTTAAGTTTAACAATCACTATCGCTATTTTACTTAACTTAGTTGCCGCGTCGTTATCAGGGGTGGTGATCCCATCGATTTTAGATAAGCTTAAAATTGATCCAGCCCTTTCAGGTTCTGTGATCCTTACCACAGTCACCGATATTGTTGGTTTTGTCACTTTCCTTGGCCTGGGTAGTCTTCTTTTACTTTAAGTGGTTAATGCGCTGGCTAAGATAATTAGCCAGCTTCATTTCGATTATGCTGTTTCTTTACGGGTATTGGTTGCAATTACCTACAATTCCAATATCACGACGTTTTGCTTTGCCATCAAAGGTCCAAGTTGAATTGTTCTAACTTATACAAGTGACTATTCGAATTTATTCATTATTTAGCGTCTCTATTAAGATACTGGATTAGAACTATTGTCGGTTACATTTATTAATTTAGTTAAAAAATACTGTTATAAAGCATTAAACTTTGTTAGCTTTCTGAAGGTGTTATCACTGAGATAATTGTGGATGAAGAAAAAGTTAGCCATGTTATTGCTGGGGTTATCTAGTTTTAATGCCTCAGCCTCTGAAAACTTTAGTGATCATGAGATGTTTTGTGAGCGGCAATCGCAAATTAGTTGTCTAGATTACATTAATCAGCAGCTTGCCAGCAGCGAGATTGGCTCTGCGCGTTGGTATGAGATTAAATCGTATCAGTTAGATTACTTCTACGACAAAATGGAATTTCAAGCTTTAAAGGAAAGCGCTGAGCCTTTTATTACAAGTGAAGAATTGCCAGTCGTCTTTCAAGTACAAGTTTACTTTTATTACGCAAAATCAACACACTATTTAGGTGACTCAGAAACTGGTCATAAATATGCGACGAAAGCGTTTGAAAAGCTACAAGCTATTTTTGATTCGTTTGGTAATCCGATGCGTATGGTCGAACTGGCCAATTTGCAATTTGTGTTTGGTAATAAAGAAACAGCGTTGCAAATTCTTGATAGGGCAGAGCGCCGTTTTGGCAAAAGCAAAGACCCCATTTTTCATTTTGAATTAGCGTCGAATAAAGCGAATGTTTTTCATTCATTAGGGGATATAGATGGTGCACTTGTAAACCGACAAATTGCAGCTGATTGGATTTTAAAAACTAATCATAATCGTAAGATTTCTGTAGCATTAGGTAACTTAGCCCGTACTCATCAACTTCTTGCTGATTATGTGAAAGCTGATCATGTTTATGTGCAGTCACTCAAATTCATGGACACGGACTCAGATCGCAACGCAGTTGCTATTTATAAATTACGCCTTGCTGAAATCAATTGGCAAGCTGGCAAGCCAGCACAGGCTTTAAAGTGGTTTAAACAAGTGCATAAAGAAGACATTCGTCAATCACATGCGAAACTTTATGCACATCTTAGTAATGTGCTTTAGATAGTGTAAAAACACCCAGATTTTTCATCTTCACCTGGCGCTAAAATTTGTAGATGGGTTGAATCGCCTTGCTCCATCAAAGGTTTCATAGTTTTATCAAACTGCTTAGCGGCATGTTCAATTAACTTTGCTTGCTGCTCTAGCGCTTTAAAATCGGCATCATGAGCAGCCATCAGTTTATTGAGCTCTGTAGCCAACTTATCTTGCTCTTTTAATAAGCTTTTATTAATTCGCAGGTGATTCTCGTTTTCAATAACAGCTTTTTCGGCGATCGCTTCTATTTGCTCAGAGTACTCAGTCACTTGTTGTTCTATGTTGCTAATTGGTTGCTCTAGCGCTTCTAGTTTTACTTGCTCATGTTTAAGCTCTAGGTATGCAGCAATCTGTTCGTTATTGAGGGTAATTTCGCTCACCTTTTTACAGTCTTTAAAAGTGATAACGCGATAATCACCTTGGTCGTTCGCTGTACTGGCATTAGAGAGGCCGATACAAGCGGTAGTGGCAGCAATTAAGAGTGCGCTTGCGCTGATGCGTACTAAATTCATAATGATATCCTACAGGGTTATGTTATTTAGTTAGTCGTCGCAAGTATGAAAAAGGTTGTTTAAGTTTTAAATTTATATCCCACACCATAAATTGACTCAATGTAATGACTATTAGGGTCGGCTTGTGTCAGCTTTTTACGCAAGTTTTTAATGTGTGAATCAATACTACGCTCGTAGCTCTCAAAGTACTTCCCTTGGGTCATGGTTAATAAATCTTGGCGTGAAAAAACCTTATTGGGTGAGGCAATTAATATTTTTAATAAGCTAAATTCATTAATTGTTAGTTTTAGCTCTGCATTATTTACCAGTACTTTGTATTCGCTCGGATCAACAATAATATTGCCCGCTTTGAGCGTATTTGGTGCGGTAGTTGGCATTCGGCGGCGCTTTAAAATAGCCTTTACACGTGCCATTAACTCTTTTGGTTTAAATGGTTTAGTAACATAGTCATCGGCACCGACATCAAAACCAATTAAGTGGTCAATTTCTTCAACCCGTGCCGTAAGCATAATAATAGGCACATCACTGTATTGTCTTATCTTGCTACACAGCTCGATGCCGTTAGTGCCTGGCAACATGATATCGAGAATAATGAGGTCAGGGTTTAGCTCATTAACAGCATCAAGTGCGCAGGTGCCATCGTGAATTAAGCTTGTTTTAAACCCTTCCAGATATAAATATTTTTCTATTAGTTCGGCAATTTTAACTTCGTCTTCAATAACGAGAATATGCTGTTTTGCTAAGGTTTCTGACATATTATTACGCCTCTGCAAGCGGGAGTTTTAACGTTATACACAGACCGCCTAAACGGCTTTTAGTTGCATCTATGCTTCCATGGTGAGCTTCAATAATTGTTTGGCAAATCGCCAAGCCTAGGCCAAAACCGCCGGTTTTTCTGTTGCGAGAGCTATCGGTGCGATATAAACGATCAAACAGTTTTTCAAGGGCTTCATCGGGGACACCGGGGCCAGAATCTTCTATCGACAAAAATACATGATGCTTAGACACGGTTAAATCTAACCAGACTTTTTGCTGTTCATCGGTATAGCGTAAATTATTTTCTAAAATGTTTTGTAGTACTTGTGTAATACGATTCTGATCAGCCAAAATTATTACGGGTTGCTCAGATAAGGTGGCATTGAGGGTGATGTTTTTTGATTGAAATTTAAAGGCATATTTATGCGCTTGTAAAGTTACTAAGGTATTAAAATCAATCTCTTCCATCTGGTAGTTGAAGCTGTATCTGTCAAGTGTGCTGACTTTATGTAAGTCGTTCACAAGTCGACTTAACAGCGCCACTTCTTCTTGTAGTGAACTTATCGCTTTTTGGTTGGACTCGATAATGCCATCGTTAATTGCTTCAAGTTCGCCCTCTAAAATAGTTAAAGGCGTACGCAGTTCATGAGAAATATCCATAATCCATTGACTTTGCTGCGATTCAAAACGCCTAAGCTCTGTGGCAATACGGTTGAAATCTTCTGCTAAGGTGGCGAATTCATCGCTACTATTTACTGTAATTTTGGTCTCAAACTCGCGCTCAGCAAGGGCTTTTGCACCTTCTTTTAGTTGTGAAATAGGATTAGTAAAATGATGTGCGAGTAAGTAACTAAACAATAAAGCAATTAATAAACCAATCCCCGCTGTCCACAAACTGATATTAATTTGTGTATTAAGGTAATGCTGAGTAAGCGCGCTGACATGGTTACCGTTAGCATGCAACTGCAGCACTGCAACAACGGCACCATTGTGAGTGATTTCTTGCTCGTTCACGACCTCAGTATCGGTATTGCCTGCAATCAATATTTTGCCTTTTGCATCAAGCAAGCTGAGGCGTTTTTCAAAAGGCATAAAGTCATCAGCCATCGGTTTATTGCGAGGTGGTGGCATTCCCTCATTTTGCATGTGCTTTTGAGGGGGGCCTTCTAGTGAGAAAGGTCTGGGCTCTCTTGGTTTTGGTCTGTTCGGCGAAAACAATAAACGGCTTGAGTGAAAATTGCGGTTAATTAGCTCATACCACAGAGCTTTAGAGTCGATAAACATACCAATCGAACCCGTTTGCTGATACTGCTGGCTAATTTCAGTGGCTATAAGGTTAAATGCTTCGTTGTCTATATCCTCAAATACATTATTGAGCATACGCTTATTAGTTATTGCATTAAGACCAAACATGGTCAGTACCAGCAGTAACGTAATAATAAGATTGGTAATTAAGAGTTTGTGAATTAACTTCATAGGTATCATAGTAAAATGTAATAGCCAAAATTGAATATACTATAAATGTCTATTTTTTGGCATGTGCATCCTAATCACTCTATAAAAGCACCACTTTTTCTACACAAAGTCTCTACATTTGTTCTTTATACTCGACGCTAATTATTCAAGTTAACGAAGGGGCACAAGGTGACTTTAAAACCTGAACTATATACTCGTAGAAAAATGCTAAAAACATTAGGGGTTTCTCTTGCTACTGTGCCTATGTTGGCATTTTTAGGCTGTAACTCAGACACAATATCGTCAACGGACACAACCTCAGACACCGACACATCAACGGGCACAGGCACCAGCACTGATACAGGCGATACAACAACCACGAACGACAGTGAATATGTATCGGGCACAACAGCGCTTATTACTGATGACTTTCCGGATGACAGTATTTTTGAAACATCCACCGCATGTGTGTTAGCACTAACTAAAGCAACAACAGAAGGCCCCTGTTACTTCCAAGCTGATTCAGACGAAGATATTTCGGATGGCTTAACTGGTTTGCCTATGATGCTTTGTTTACAGTTAATTGATAGTGACTGTAACCCACTAGCAAATTACGAAATATCGGTTTGGCACTGTGATACCCGCGGTATTTACTCGGGTGATACAAGTAGTAGTTCTGATAGCTCACGTTTTGCGGGTGATTTCTGTACTGATGGCGATACCGAAGCTGAGGCAAGCACCTGGTACCGAGGTTCATTGATCACAGATAGTAGTGGTCGTGTGAACTTTAAAACGCATTTTCCAGGTTGGTATTCGGGGCGAACTATTCATATTCATTTTAAAGTGTCGAACAACAATAACGACTATGTAATTAGTCAGTTTTGTTTTACAGATGCGTTCGCTAAAGAAATTTGTACTACTCACAGCGAGTACAAATCACGAGGTGAACAAGATACAACCCTTGCTAGCAACGATAATGTGTTTGGTAGTGATTATGAGCAGTTTATTTTAAATACAGCACAAAATAGTGATGGCACTTTATTGGCGTATCACACTATTCAAATTAGTTAATTTATTCACTCATCATTGTAGGTTAGGGCGTGTTAGCAATTACTGCTTTCACGCCCTATTTTTTAAAAGCTATAAGTGATGTTACCGTAAACAAAACGACCATCTAAACTGTATGGCGTAAATGCACTGTAGGTAAAGATTTGATTGAAATCACTATAACCGATATTGCTTACAGTATCTTGAGGGTACTGATCAAATAGGTTATTAGCGCCTAATGCAAATTTCCACTGCTCATCGGGACGATAAGCTACCTCTAAGTCAGTGATCCATTTAGCATCAATAATTTCATCACCTTCAGGCGTACTTGAAGTGTCAACGACTTCGCCATAACGGGTTGCACGTAATGTGGTCTGAAAGTTTTCATAATCCCATGTTGCAGATAGGTTCCACTTATCAGCAGGAGTGCCTTCTTCAAAGCGAGTGATTTCACGGCGTGCGAAGTATTGATAGTTATCACCTAGTGCTTCAAGTTCTGCTGGGTTTTCTTTAACGTGTGTGACTTCTGTGTCGTTAAAGTTAACCGCAGCACTTAAGCGTAAATCACCATAGTTTTCTAAACCTAATGAGTAGGTAGCTACAATATCAACACCTTGCGTACGTGAATCAATAGCGTTTGTAAAATATCGAACGCTTTGAGTGTTTTGTTCACCAGCTGCAGCTAGAATCGCTTCAACTTCGGGACCACTTAAGTTTTCAGACAATACGATACGGTCGTCAATTTCAATGCGATATGCGTCAAGCGTCAGGCTAAAACCGCCTTGCGTAAAGATAAAACCCGCCGTCATATTAACTGATTCTTCAGCATCAAGTTTGCGTGCCCCTAGAGCTTGGGCTGCAGGTTCATCAACTGGGAATAAACCGACCTCACTTGGAATACCGTTTTCAAATACAGTACTTACTGATTTATAAGAAGTTTGTGCAAGTGAAGGCGCTCTAAAACCTGTGCTAATAGCACCGCGTAACGACAATGACTCGTTAATGCTGTAGCGCGTAGCTAGTTTAGAGGTAAAAGTGCTGCCAAAATCGCTGTAATCTTCAAAACGACCAGCCAACACTAGATTCCAATCTGTTGTTAGGTAAGTATCAAACTCAGCAAATACCGCAATGTTATGGCGGCTTTCGTCAGTTGCACTTTCTGGAGAGAAACCAGCTAACACTTGTGCGCCACCAGCAGCAACAGGGTTGCCATCGTCATCCAATACGGTGATGTATGAAGCCTCTTCACCTGCTTTGATTTGATAATTTTCGTGACGATACTCAGCGCCCACGGTAACAAACACATCATCAGGTAAACCAAGGTCAAGAGTATTGCTGGCATCCATGTTAATTAAGTATTGCTCATAGACAAGGGCGCCGTTATCAAATTCAGTTGGGCTGCTAACACCCATCGACGTATTTAAGCTATTACTGACCCCTAAGCCGAAATCGTTGCGACCATAATTGGTACTTACATCCCATGTCCAGTCATTGGTTTCGCCGTTAACTCCGATCGCAAATGAATAGTCATCAACATCTGTATCTATTTCAGGTAAGAAGCCGTTAGGGTATACTTCGGTTAAGTTACGAGAGTCTTTGGCACGGCGATAAAAGCCTGCCGAATTACCTTTACGGTTTGAGTAACTAGCAAACGAGTAAAGTGATAGCGAGTTATCAAACTCGTAACCTAGATTATAAAAAAGTGCATAGTCTTCGATATCGGCTTTACCAAAACGATGATTGTAACGGTCGAAATCAAATTCACGTGAGTCTAGGTTGCCATTATCATCACGACTGTATTGCTCGCGTTGATCAATTCCCGAGCGGTTTGTTGGCTCGTTATTGCGAGATTCGATAGAGATGTTTATAAAGCCGTTATCACCTAAAGCGAAACCGGCATTCGCGCTTGCTGTTCGCGAAATACCATCGTTTAATTTACGATCACTGCCTTTTGCAAAGCTCAAGTTACCATCGTTATCAGCGCTTGTGCTTAGTAGTTGCGGCGAGCCTGCCATTTGTGTGTCGTATTCACCGTAAGTGTAGCTAACGCTACCGCCTTCATCGGCATCTTTTAATACAATGTTGATCACACCGGCAATCGCGTCAGAACCGTATTGAGCTGCAGCGCCATCACGTAGAATTTCAACACGCTTAATCGCAGAAGTAGGAATATTGTTTAAATCAACGGCCGTCGAGCCACGACCCACTGTGCCACCTAAATTTAATAGTGCACCTGCATGGCGACGTTTACCGTTTACTAATACCAGAGTGTGATCAGGAGCAAGGCCACGTAAAACGGCTGGTTTTGCATGATCAGTACCATCGGCAAGAGTGGCGCTAGGGTAATTAAAACTTGGTAACTGTGAAGCAAGTACTTGGCTAATTTCAAGCTGACCAGTACTTGCTAAGTCGCGGCTTGTTAGTAGATCAACTGGCACTGTACTTTCAGAAAGGCTACGTAAACTCCTACGTGTACCTGTAACAGAGATAACCTCAATATCTTTTGCTGTATCTTCTGTATTTTGCTCAGCAGCGATTGCAGTCGCTGATGCAGCTAACGTACTTGCGATTGCAAGTTGCAAAGGTAATTTTTTGAATAATGTCATTATTGTTCCCATCTGACTTATCTAACTGAATTTAGTCTATAATACGAAACGGGAACAAACAAATAACATTAAAATATAGTATATGTGTTACTTATGATTGTTGTTGAATTTATGTTTTTATTGTTACTGTTATGTTTACGCGCTAATGCTTATTTTATTTCTGCCCTCTGTTTTTGCTCGGTATAAAGCAGTATCTGCAGCGCAAATTAATGCTTCTGAAGTACGATATTGATTATTGAACTCGCAAGCAATTCCTTGGCTTACACTTATTCTAAAATCACTCGGTAATCCTATGTCAGTAAATGGCATGTTATTTATTTTTATTTGAATATGTTTAGCAATAGCGGCGACTGTGTCTTTTTGACAACGGGGTAATATAATAGCAAATTCTTCACCGCCATAACGGGCTGCTAAACAATCGCGAGAAGGGAGTGACTCTGCTATTATACTTGCTACTTTTTGTAAGCATTTATCGCCTTTTACATGACCGAATCGGTCATTGAATAATTTAAAGTAATCAATGTCGATTAATATAGTGCTAATAGCCTGATTGGTTTGTACGCTTTCTTGCCAATGCTCTTTTAATGACTCTTCAAGGGTTAATCTATTTGCAAGGCCGGTTAAATGGTCAGTGGTAGCCTGTTTAATTAAGCGGTTATATTGTTCTTTGTGTGATGATAAATCGTGTAATACACAAATAAATAAATTTTCTGCAACGGCAATGTTTTTTGGCAGGCTCGATATACATAAATCCGCCTCAAGGGTTTTACTGTCGGCACGGTTTATTTTAACTTCGTTTGGCCCAAGGCTTATCGGCGAGTCTTTATGGTCTAACCAGCTAAGTAGGGTATACATGTATTTATCACGGTCGGTGTCGTGTAGGTAATGCAAAATGTTTTGCCCGATTAACGCTTCTTGGTTGTCACCTAAAAGCTGTGCCGCCATCGGGTTTGCAAATTCAAACGTGCCTTGGCCATTAATGATAAACACTCCCTCAGGAATGTTCTGAAACATTTGGGCAATCAGTGTAAGTTGCTCTGAATTGATAGACTGCGGTAGTCCGTTTTTCGCTTCTGGTTTAGCAGTGCTTGGTTGTTCATTTTTATTAGTAGACACGTTCGTTTCCTTTTTGCCGATGCAAACGATTTTGGTGTCTATAAAGTTACTTAAAAAAGTGCAAATTAACCTTCTGGTAATCTTCTGGTTTTAATCTGTTGTTTTGTAATGTAAAAAAGCTCCTAAAAAGGAGCTTTTCACAAGAGGTTTTTAGTTTTCTTCTTCATTTTTTATTTGCGGGTCGGCACTTTCATAGCTTGTGCCATTGCACTCAACGATGAAAATCATACACGCAGTACCGTTATTTTCATCAGTATCGGCTATTTCAATTGTTTGGCCATCATTAGTGACTTTAAAGCTAAAGTCTTGCTCGCAATCACCTTCAAGGTTTGCAAATTTAGCACCTGTAAACTGAAAGCCCGCTTCAACTGTTGCGTTATCAAGTGTATAAATACCGAGGCTGTTTCTTTCGTTGACAGTACCGCCACCAGAAACTTGCTGACCGTTTTGGAAGTATGTAAATACAGCTTCATTTTCAGTGTTAAGTGTAACATTCACTGTAAAGTTGTAAGTTTGACTTTCGCTCATTGTTATTACCTTCTAGTTGTTTTTTATAGATCAAAGTTAGTAATGCCTAACTCAATTAGTTTACTTTTATTTTTTTCTATCTCGCTTACTTTATTTAAACAGATATAAGCTTGTATAAGAGGGTAAACTGTTTTTATACTTTTACTACCGCTACTGTTTTCTTCTGTTGTACTTATAACTTTTCTGCAAAATTCACTTTTTGAAATAGGATCTTTTTCTAATTTTGCTTTTATTAAATATGTCTTTATAAGTATTGATTCGTTTTCTATTTTTCTTGTGTTGTTGATTCTTTCTTTAAATTCTGAGTCGTTTTCAAGTTCATTTAGTAACTCCTTTGCTTTTTGGTAATTTTTTCTATTTATAAAATATTTTATTAAACTTATTCTAATGTTAATTATGGTTGGGTTTGAAGAGGTTAGGGTATTAATGTAATTAATTACTTCAATAGCTTCGTCACTTGTTTTGTTATCTTCAAGTAGCATTAGTTGGTAAGAAAGAGATCTATAATATTTACGCTTGAAGTTAACGTTATTAGGATCTTGTCTGAGTGCTTTTTTTATAGAGATTGTTGCATTTTCAGCTTTCAGATAAGCATCTTTTTTGTCCGGGAAATAACTTAGAAGGTAGCTTTGTTGCATGTAGATATTAAAAATATCATTAAGAAGGCTAGCATCATCAGGTCTTATTTTTAGGACAGAATCTAATTGATTAATAGCTTGCTCAAGCATGAGCAATGCTTCGCTTAAATTCCCTAGGTTTTCTTCCGTAGTAGCAATCCAACTAATGGTGTCTGTTTTATCGCGTAATAAATTTTTATTATTAGGCTTAAGTTTAAGTGCTTGGTTTTTAAGTTTTAAAGATTCTGTAAAGCTCTGTTTTGCGAGAGCGTAGTTAAATTGCTTTAAATACAGTGAACCTAAGGAGTTGTAAGAATAAGATAGCTCTACAATCGAGTTAAAGTCATTGGGTGCTAATGTGTACATTTTTTCACTGTACTCTTGGTAGCGTTTTATCCAAGGCTCGGCGGCATTGTAGTCACTGCTATCAAAGTTTAATTGCCCAAGCCAGAAGGCATTAGCCCCTGCGAGCATTAAAACATCTAGGTTATTGGGTTGAATTTTTAGTAAAGATTCTAGGCGCGTTCGCGCATTTTCAAAGGCTGTGAAGGCTTCGTCGGTTTTGCCGCGCGAGTAGGCCACTTCGCCCATAGCCTCTAAGGTTTGAGCGTATTGAAAACGGTTATTAAACTCGGCTTGTGTATCGCTAAAATCAAACAAAGACGCTGTTTCTTCGTCTTGATTTGTAAAATACTCAAGGGCTTTGTTGCTAATACCATCAAGTAAATCCATACGTTCAACGCTTCTGAGTTTATCGGCAAATTCACCAACCATAAAACCCAATAAACTCTCAGCTTCTTGGCGTTTTTGTTTTGCTACTTGTTCGGCGTGATAGCTGCGCACGCTCATAAATGTGGCAATAAAGGTTAAGCACACAAGTGCAGCTGCCGTTATTTGTAACACGCGTTTTTTACGTTTGGCTTTATTGTTAGAAGCCTTAATTAACGCTTGTTCGTCACTCGATAAGCTAAACATAGGGTTTTTAACTAGGCTTTGTGCTTCTTGTAGCGGTTTACCTTGGGCTAATAAAAAGTCGCTGTGTTTTTGTTCAAGCAGCCAGCGCTCGGTGGCTAGTTGCACACGACTTTGAATTGCTAAGCTTTGTTGGTGCTCTTGCACCCAATCTATGGCGCGTTGCCAATGGCGTAGCAGGGCTTCGTGGGCAAGGCTAAAGCATGCTTGCTCATTTTTAAGGTGTGACACAAACAAGCGGCTGTCGACCATAGCCTGAACAAGCTTGGTCGCAGCTGGGCTGGTTAATTCGCTCCAATGTGCTGCACGGCTGGTGAGTGTTTCGCCATCTGGGTTTAAGGTGATCAGTTTTGAAAGAACCGCAGCAAGTTCAGTTTGTTGGTCTTTGGGTAATTGGCAAAATACCTGTTCGGCTTTTTGGCCGATAGCTCCTTCGATGGTGCCAAGCGCTTGGTATTCAGAAAACAATAATTCGTTGTCTGGGCTTCGCTGTAAATAAAGCTGTTGCAAGGTGTATTGCAGCATTGGCAATGCATCTGGGTTATTGGCAGTATCGTTACAAAGTTGTTCATCAAGCGGTGTGTGATGCTCTGGGTGATGTTGCCAACTTAAGCCTGCTGCAAGTGCTGGCAAACGGATCATTTGCTTAAGCTCAGAGCGAGTTGGCGCTAATAAATCAAAGTGTGCGCCGTTGGCTTTACCTGCCATTAAACTTGGTTGACTCACTACTTGCGGGTAAAAGTCATTACGACAGGCACTAAAAATGATCATGCAGCCACTTGTTGCTAAGCGCTCAATAAGTGCTAACAGCTGGTTGCGCTCGTCATCGATAAATAAAGGTGATGACAATAGCACTTCGAGCCGGTCGATAAATAAAAATAAATAGGGTGTAGTGCGCTCTTTATTTAGCGCTGCAAGTGCTGCTTTACAGCGGGAAATAACCTGTTCTGGATCTGTTAATAACAATTCAGCCAACGCATCGGCGCTTATATCGCTAAGTACAGGTGCGTCGTTTATTTCTAAATCGAGCAAGGTTGAGGCTAAATCAAGCAGTAAGCGCTCTTTGCTGACATCGGCAAAGTCGAGTTGGCAGTAACTATGTACTCTAATGCCATCGTAGCCATTACTCGACATTAAAGCGGGCAATACACCTGCGTTAACTAACGACGATTTACCTGAACCACTGGCTCCCAAAATTAAGCAAAATGCGCGACCAAACTCTATTTGAGCCGATACCCGCTGTAGCAAAGTGGCAATTTGTTTGTTACGACCAAAAAACACATCGGCTTGCTCTGGTGCAAATGCACTTAAGCCAACAAAGGGCGAATCACCTTGCCAACTGGTTTGGCTGGCTTTTTGTTCTTCGTTGAGTGGAAAGTTGATTTCGGCTATAACCCGATAACCGCGTTTACGAATGGTTTCTATGTAATGCGGATCGCTTGCTTTATCGTCAAAGGCTTTACGTAATTGGGTGATCACTTTATGTAGGGGGTTGTCACCGAGCGCCACATTTGGCCAGCAGTGGCTGATAATTTCTTCACTTGTTAGTAGCTCACCTTGTTTTTCGCAAAGCAGCAGTAATACATCCATCGCCTTGGGTTCAAGATGCTTTGTTTGTTCACCGCGTCGGATTGAATTAGTAGCCGGAGTAACTTGCCATTCGCCAACGAAAAACAGCGCCGTATTCATAGTGTTATCTTCATTGTTATTGTTAGAAACGCAGTCCGATTGGACCGATTACGGAATTCTTTGATTAATACAATATTATGAGATCAACAGCAAGCGCCTTGCCTTTTCTGACATTAAAAAATCATATTGATGTCGTGTATATAAAACTTTTTGTAAAGTTTATTTGACTTTTTGTGTTGCTAGGTTAATCTTTAGTCAAGTTTACTTTACTTTTAAGGTGAGAATAATGAATCAAACAGGATTAACCTTTAAACAACGTAATAAGCAGAACACGCTAAACCTCGCTAAATGGACATCTGCATGGGTGATTACTTTAGCAGTTGCCTCATTTGGGCCGCATTTTTTATGGCAAGAGCAGGCTATTTTTAGTGTTGTGGCAATCTTAATCAATGTAGTAGTTGGCATCATGATGATTTTATCGAACAAACGACAACTACAAGGAATGGATGAGCTGCAGCAGCGTATGCACCTTAATGCAATGGCCATTACCTTGGGTGCAAGCTTGGTATTTGGTTTAGCTTACTCGGTGGTGCAATCAAGCGGTTTAATTAGTTTTAAAGAAGATATTTCACACCTCGTGCTCTTTATGGGCTTAACCTATTTAGTGAGTCTTTTAATGATGAATAAGCAGTTAAACGACGAGGGCGAAGAATGAAAAACCGCTTGAAAGTGCTTCGTGCTGAGCACAACTACACCCAAGCGAAACTCGCAGAGCTTTTGGATGTGTCTAGGCAAACCATTAATGCGATTGAAAAAGGTAAATTTGACCCAAGTTTGCCATTAGCATTTAAAGCCGCGCGTTTATTTAACCTGAGTATCGAAGAGATATTTCAGGATGAGTAAGTCTGATAGCCTTCAGCCTTCAGCCTTCAGCGATCAGACTTACAGCTGACAGCTTAAGGCTGAAGGCTTTGTTTTTTCATCTGCATCGCACTTAACGACCACATTAAAAAGCCACCTAAGAATAATGCCGCCGAAACATAGCCTGTTTGACTAGGGAGTGCGCCTTCGGCAATAGCCATGCCGCCAAGCCAAGGGCCAATCGCATTAGCTGTATTAAACGCACACTGCACCAGCGCACCAATCATGGCATGCCCTTGTGGTGATACATCCATTAATAGCGATTGGATCACGGTACCTAAACCAACACTAAAACCAATAAAGAATATCACCGCGTATAACAGCCAAATATTATGGCTTGCGCTTACATAACTGGCTGCAAATACTACAGCACCAATTAGCGCAGCCCCTGTGGTTTTCAGCGGTGAGTGGTCGGCTGCTTTACCTAATACATAGTTACCTAAAGTACAACCAATACCAAACATGATCATAGCAATAGAGATAGTGTAAGCAGGGGTATGGGTGACTTCTAAAATAGTGTCGGCAATGTAAGTGTAAACACAAAATACACCACCAAAACCAATAATGATGATACCTAGAATGGTCCATACGAGCTTGTTCTTTAATACACTTAACTCATCGAGAATCGATGTTGGCGCGGTATTTTTTACGTTAGGTACGTATTTCACAATCAATACCAAGGCAACTAACGCAAGTACAGCGGTGCCTGCCAAACAATAACGCCAGCTAAAGTTTTGCCCCACTAAGGTGACCATGGGCACACCAACGATAGTGGCAATGGTTAAACCCATAAACACTTTTGACATAAAGCTTGCGCGTTTATCGGCAGGGGCGATGTCGGCAGCCAATAAAATAGCAGCGGCGAAGTAGGCACCGTGTGGTAAACCACTTAAAAAGCGAAATAAAATAAGTTGCTCAAGCGAGTTTGCAAAAGCACTTAAGCCATTGAATAAAAACATCATACTGACAAACATCAACAGTGCATTGCGCTTACGCATGTTGGCGGTTGTGATCATAAATAGCGGTGCACCGACGACGACGCCTATCGCGTAAGCGCTGATGGCATAACCACTTTGCGCTGGCGTAGACGAAAATGTTTCGCTGATCAGGGGCAACATTGGCATCATAGAAAATTCTGATAGGCCTAAAATGAATGTGCCTAAAGCCAATACTATCAGAATGGTAAACGTGCTTGCGTTGCCTTGGGAGTTGGCTACGTTAGTCATGTAATTCCTTTAAAATAAATTTAAAAACAAAATAGATTTTTGATAATTGAAAGTGCCAGTAACAAATACTTTGTTCTGGAGTAGAGATGTGTGCCCAGCGCTATTGTAATACAAATTAATGGGGTTGATACAGTACTTTTTGGAACGTTCTATATTAGTTTGCTATAAGAAAATAACCTGAACTTCTTAAGTCTTTGCTGTTCAAAATAAATACAGAGAAAAAGCCAACTATACTTGGTTAATTAAATTGGTTTGAAGGAGAGTGTAATGAAAAAGATATTTGCTTGTATCGACGGTTCATGCATGACCGATGCGGTGACAGAAGCGGCTATTTGGATTTCTAAGCGCTCCAGCCATCCAATTAATTTTCTGCATGCATTAGAGCCACCTTTGCCGCAGGGCAGTGATGATTTAACCGCAATTATTGGTTTAGGTTCGCAAACCTCATTGTTAGAGCAATTGGCAAAACTTGAGCAAGAGCGCAACAAAGTAGCGTCGCAGCATGGTCAATTATTGCTAGATGAAGCAATGAAAAAAGCCGAGCATGCAGGCTTAAACGAGATTGAGCAACAGCAGCTTTCAATGAGTCTTGTTGATGCTTTACTTGAACATGAAGACAATGCCCGTGTGATGATTATTGGCCGCTCTGGTAAAGGCCATTACGATGATTTTAAAGTACTGGGCTCGCATATTGAAACGCTGATCCGTCAGGTACATACCCCGGTTGCGATTGTGCCGCCGCAATTTCATGAGCCCACAAACTTTATGCTGGCTTATGATGGCAGCGAAAGTACCGACAAAGCGATTACACAAATTATCAAAGGCGGTATTTTATCCGGCTTAGATTGCCACTTGGTGATGGTTGATAAACAAGACGGTCACAGCCAAGACAAACTCGATACTGCCTCAGCAAGGTTGGCTGAAAACGGCTTTAATGTGAGAGCGCGTATGCTCGATGGCGATGTTTACCAAGCGCTGTGGCGATATAAAAGTGACCACGCCGTTGACTTAATGGTGATGGGCGCATTTGGTCACTCTAAATGGCGGCAGTTCTTTTTAGGCAGCACGACCTTAAAAATGCTTGAAGATAGCCGTATTCCTTTAGTGGTGTTGCGCTAAGTTATTTACCTGTGACAGGGTGCGACAATATGTCACGTGTTCAGACTAATTAATGAGTTTTATAATCGACGTCATTAATTATTTGCTTTGATTTTAAAAGAGTTATGAACACGCAATCTTCTCGCCCTGGTTTTTTATTTTCCAAAATTGCTGCAGCACTTAGCTGTGTTTTAAGTATTTCGGCCTTTGCTGATGATTCTATTGAAGTGATAGAAGTACAAGGTCATGCCCAAAATAACCATCAACTAGTTGGCTCTGCAGATGCGTTACTGAAAGATTTAGGTGTTGATTTTTCAGCAGCCGGAGGTGTGTCTAATTTGCCAGTAATGAACGGCATGATGGGCGATAGAGTTAAAGTTTTAGTCGATGGTGCTGATGTTACAGCAGCGTGTGCTAACCAAATGAACCCGCCACTCTCTTATGTGTCGGCAAACCAAATTGCCTCTTACAGTGTCGTTGCTGGTGTATCACCAGTAAGCAGTGGCGGGGATAATATTGCCGGTGTTATTAGGGTAAATACGATTGCCCCTGAATTTAGTGATACAGACTCAGTGAACTGGCGCACAGGCTATGTTACCGCCCAGTACAAAAGCGTTAACGATAGCCAAGCATACGCGCTAGGTGCCAGCCTTGCGAGCAAACAGTTTAGCTTGTCTTACCAAGGCAGCTTTGAAGATGCTAACAGCTATGATGATGGCCATGGTGAGCGTGTACTTGATACCTTATATCGAGTGCAAAATCATGCTTTAACAGGCGCTATTCGTAATGAGAAACAACAGCTTGTGGTTAAGCTGACGCATCAAAAAATTCCTTACCAAGGCTTTGCAAATCAATACATGGATATGACCGATAACACCAGTTATGGTTTCGTTGCTCAGTATCAACGTGAGCTTGAAAATGGTGATTTGCAGGTGCAAGTGAATGCGCATGATGTAAAACACGAAATGGGTTTTTTCAGTAATGAGAAAACCGGCATGATGCCGATGAATACCGATGCACAAGATTACAGTTACCAAGTTCATTGGCGCACTGACTTATCAAAACAGTCATCACTAATGCTAGGGCAAGAATATTACGGTTATCGAATTGATGATTGGTGGCCAGCGGTTACAGGGTCAATGATGATGGGCCCAAATGAATACGTAAACATTAACGATGGCAAACGTGACCGCCTTGCGGCATTTGCGGAGTACCAAAACCAAGTAAACCAAGCATGGTGGGTGTCGGCAGGTGTTCGAGTTGAGCAAGTCAGCACAGATACTGGCGAAGTGCAGGCTTATAACGAAGGTGGCATGAGCGGTATGGCTAATATGGGCTCAATGATGGATATGTCAAAAACCGACGCCCAAGCTGCGATGGAATTTAACCAATTAGACCGTAAACGTGACGACACCTTAGTTGATATTAGTTTACTTGCTCGCTATCAATTATCGAACAACGATGAGCTGCAATTTGGTTTAGCTCGTAAAAACCGCGCCCCTAATTTATATGAGCGTTATAGCTGGGGTGTAGGTACGATGGCAACCACCATGATTGGTTGGTTTGGTGATGGTAATGGTTATATTGGTAACCCAGATTTAGACGCCGAAACAGCTCATACGTTAAGCTCTAGCTACACCAAACTTGCCAAAGACGATAGCTGGCAAGTAACGGCAAATGTTTGGTACACGCAAGTAAATGATTATATTGATGCTGAAGTGACTAAGAGCTTTAATCGCACCGACATGGCGCATACCAAGCGTAATATTCTTACTTTTACGAACCTAGATGCCACTCTTTACGGTGCAAAACTGGCGGGTTTGGTAGAGCTTTACAACTCAAAGCAAGCAGGAAAATGGCAATTAAAAGGCTCACTAACCAGTACTCATGGTGAGCGTGATGATAGCAATGAAGACTTATATCAAACTATGCCACTGCACACTGAGCTGAGCCTAGAGCACGAATACAAAGGCTGGCAAAACGCACTGAGCTGGCAATGGGTTGATAGTAAAACTCATGTTGATGAGCGCCGTTTAGAAAACCAAACCGACAGTTATCAGTTACTGGCTATCTCAAGCCAGAAAACGTGGCAAAATTTAACCTTTAAGTTAGCAATTACCAACTTACTTGATGAATATTACCAACAGCCACTTGGCGGTGTAAGCATTGCTAATTACAAGCAAGATATGAGCAATGGCTTTGAGCAACTTGCCGGACAAGGCCGTTCGTATAATGCCAGTGTGAGTTATAGGTTTTAGGTTAGGGAGTTAGCGAGTTGCTAGAGTAAAGTTAGCAAGCTGCTAGGGTAAAGAGTGAAGAGAGCTGTCAGCTTTCAGATTAAAACCAGAGTTTCTAGTTACGAGAGTAAAGTTAGCGAGTCAGATCACGTGTCCGATATAAATGTGACATAAGCTGTCGTAGGCGTGAAATTTATTTCGCGTTAAAACATATTGCACAAAGAGAAAAGAATGAGAAGACAATGAGGTAAAACAATAGATTACTTGTTGTTTTCCTCTAAAGCGCAGCGTCTCTTATCCTCTTTGTGAAAATAAATGTCTTTGACGTAGGCGTGAAATTTATTTCGCGTTAAAAAAATTGCACAAAGAGAAAAGAATGAGAAGACAATGAGGTAAAACACTGGATTGCTTGTTGTATTCTCTAAAGCGCAGCGCCTCTTATCCTCTTTGTGAAAATAAATGTCTTTGTCGTAGGCGTGAAATTTATTTCGCGTTAAAACAAATTGCACAAAGAGAAAAGAATGAGAAGGTAATGAGGGAAAACACTGGATTACTTGTTGTTTTCTCTAAAGCGCAGCGTCTCTAATCCTCTTTGTGAAAAAATGTCTTTGCCGTAGACGTGAAATTTATTTCGCGTTAAAACAAATTGCACAAAGAGAAACTAATGAGAAGAAAATGAGGAAGTAATATTAAAACTTTTTTTGTTTTTCTCTAAAGCGAAGCGTCTCTTATCCTCTTTGTGAATCATAGAAGTGTTGCGCGATATAAAATCGCGCCTACAATTTTACCCCTGACCGCTAGGTATTTTAATTTTCCTGCTCAGCTTCTTGCTGTGCTAATTTTTCGCGTTCTGCCTTTGAGATGTAGGCCGGTTTATTGCTTTTATGCAATTTTGCATTGGCACGCTTATCTTTTTGCTTAAGTTTAGTGAAGATCTTTTTTCTGCGGTTCATGAGTCTAACAAACGAATTAATAGGGTGAGTGGCTATTGTACCTTGTTGGTATTTTTAAGCGATCTATTTTGCTTGAATTAGAGATGTTATGTCGGCGTTATAAGCGTTACAATCAAGGCGACTTTCTAAAAACCTTCTTAAACTCTGGAGCTTATCTTGAAACATTCATTACTTGCTGCATTTTTATTAAGTGCTTTCTCTAGTCAGGCTGCTGTGTCTGAGCAAAGTGAAAAGCTGGCTAACTACGCGGTAGAGCAATATCAACAAGCGCAAATTCATACCTTAGAGAATTTAGTTTCGTATCCAACGGTAAATAAAGAAGGTCTAGCGACTCCAGATAACCCAGATTTCATTGGCTTTAAGTCGTTCTTAAAAATGAAAGCGGCGCAGTTTGGTTTTGATTATCAAGATTTAGGCTACACAGTGTTAATTGGCATGGGTAACCAAGCTGACAAAGTAACCATAGTAACCCATGGTGATGTGCAACCTGCAGATGCCAGTAAATGGCAGCAAAGTCCTTTTAAAATGGATAAAACCTCTGAGCCAGGAAAGCTAATTGCTCGTGGTACAGAAGATGATAAAGGCGCAATTGCGACTGCACTGCATGCAATGAAGGCGATTAAAGACAAGGGTATTACTTTAAATAACCGTATTGAATTAATGGTTTACCTTGCAGAAGAGTCTGACTGGGCACCACTCGAAGAGTTCATGAAAACCTATCAGCAACCAAAATATGCTGTCACTATTGATGCTTCATACCCTGTGGTTGTTGCAGAAAAAGGCTGGAGCTTAATTGCGCCGACTTTCTCTGCGACCTCAGCACAAACAGGCTTATATGTCAGTGATTTAAAAGGTGGCGCCTTTGTTAGCCAAATCCCTGAAGATGCCAGCGTGTTAGTGCATAACGCTGATGCGGCAACTGTGGCTAAATTACACGACAATGTTGCTCAGCTTAAAAACGTCAAAGTGGCGATGACTGAGCAAACAAATGGCTTGTTAGTCCAAGTGAAGGGGATTTCAGCGCATTCTTCTGAGCCAGAAGCGGGTGAAAATGCCATCGCGCATCTTGCAGAAATCTTTAAAGGTATTGATCTTGAAAACAATAGTGATGGTCAAGCCATTGAGTTTATCAATCAACTAATTGGCCTTGATTTATACGGCGCGCAATTCGGTGAAATTGGTTACAAGCATGACTTTATGGGCCCGATGACTGTTTCGCCTACCTTATTAAGCCGCGACGGTAACGACATTAAACTGTCGATTAATATGCGTCGTCCGGTAGGTAAACAAGAAGCGGTGCTTAAGCAGCAAATTAATGAAGCACTTAGTGCTTGGCAAACCACTAATGGTGCTACGTTAAAAGACACTAAAGTTATTATTGGTACGCCAATGCTGTTAGATGGTGCGCCTCATGCAGAAGCATTACTCGATATCTTTAAGCACTTTACCGGCGATAAGGACGCGGGCTTTGTGTCAATTGGTGGTGGCACAAATGCTAAGCTGTTTGATAATGCGGTGTCATTTGGTCCATCAATGCCAGGTAAAAAGTACACAGGTCACTCAGAGCATGAGTTTATTACTGAAGAGCAGTTAGCACTGAACTTAAAAATGTATACTGCAATGATTATGAAGCTAGGTAATATGTAATTCTATAAACTGAAAACGCCGCTTTATAGCGGCGTTCTTGTTTAAAACTGGTGACTCATTCCTATTTAGAATTGGGCAACAAACTTAAGGTTATAAAGTTCAGCAGAGCCGCTTTCAGTGTAATTCGCGGTTAAATAGTATTTATCATTAATAAAGTACTTACCTTGTAAAACGAGTTCAGAATCATCCAACCCTGCACCTATGGCATAGTGATCGCCGAAGTAGTAGCTGATCATGGCATTGCTTGCTGAATTATAAAGGCTGTCTTGATGGCCAACATCGACGGTAATGTAATGGCTACCGCTTAAATGATTAAAGTATCTGGCAGAGACATTCCAAACGTCGAGTTCATCATCTGTTTCTGCGCTAAAACCAAGGTAATCCTTATCGTTGATTTGGAGGTTATACTGCGCTTTCAAGCGGAAATAATCATCACCATAGCTACGCACATCCCTATTTACAGAGACTTTTAAGGCATCGGCAAATAAGTAGCCAAGTCCTAGCGTGTAATTGTCTAAATCCCTCACGTCCCTCATATCAGCTACAGCAAACCAGTTGTTAAAAAAATACTCGCCTGATAAACCAATATCGTTGTAATAGTCTCCTCCTGAGTAATTCACTCGAAAGTTTGTATCTGTATCTAGGTAACCATAATCATCGAGCACCCCCGAGCTTTGCTGCTCTTCAAAGTAGTAATGGCTTACTAATTGATAGCCATCAAAGTCATAATAGTCATTATTAATATGAGTGTATTCGATACTGTTGAACCATTGTTTACTTACTTGTTGTTCTGTGGCGATTGAGCAGTTTGAATAAGC
Source organism: Pseudoalteromonas sp. PAST1 (assembly GCF_021532515.1). Classification (NCBI taxonomy): domain Bacteria; kingdom Pseudomonadati; phylum Pseudomonadota; class Gammaproteobacteria; order Alteromonadales; family Pseudoalteromonadaceae; genus Pseudoalteromonas; species Pseudoalteromonas sp. PAST1. The sequence continues at coordinate 123,217 of NZ_JAKGBH010000007.1, forward strand.
AAGTGTTGCAAGAGCGATCGGGGCTAATTTTTTAATCATACATATCCTTGTTGTATTTGGTTTTGCTTCATAAAGATAATACAACGAGGCGGTAAAAAGAATGTAATAAAGTGTTGTGGGTCTGTTAGTTTGTGAAAAGGCCAAGCACTGCTTGGCCTACAGAGATTAATTAAGCGTTGTGGTGAGTGATATTTCGGCATTCATCAGTTTAGAAATAGGGCAGCCTTGCTTGGTTTTCTCACAAAGTTGCTCAAACTTTTCGAGTGAGATTTCTTTTATCTTTGCGCTGACATCAAGTGCAATGTGGCTCACTTCGAAGCCGTCATCAACCTCATCAAGGCTCACTGTTGCTTTGGTCGTTATGTCGTCAGCGACAAAGCCTGCTTCAGTTAGTGCCAGCGATAGCGCCATGCTAAAACAGCTACTGTGTGCCGCTGCAACCAGTTCTTCAGGGTTAGTACCTGGCTTATCTTCAAAGCGAGTGTTAAAGCCAAATGGCTGTTTCTCAAGCGCGCCACTTTGACTAGAAATATAGCCTTTGCCAGATTTAATATCACCAGACCAACTCGTATGTGCAGATTTTTTAATTGTCATCGTCATCTCCTTTGTAAATTTTTTCGACGACCGTGAAAGGCTTTCAGGGTTTTGTGCCGAAAACGGTGAGTTCACGATATAAGTGCAACTTAAACGCCAATATTTCTTTTTGCCTCACGCTTGCAACGTTCTGAGCAGTATTTAACATGCTGCCAATCACGTTGCCATTTTTTACGCCACATAAATGGCCTGTCGCAAACGGGGCAGGTTTTGCTGGGTAAATTCAGCTTTTTATGAGCCATGGCGTTGTCTTTTAAGGCTTATCACATGCTTATGCAGTACGGCTTTTGTGCCACGTTTTACGTCATCACGTTCTCGAAATGACCATAACCGCTCACGTGCTTGTTTGGCTGCGTGTTCAATATCGACCATGGGCTCTGGGTAGTCTTCGCCTTGTTTAAAATTATTAAACAAGGCTTCCATTGGCGGTTGTTGCCATGGCTGGTGGAGATCTTCTTTGGGTAAGTTTTTAAGCTCAGGGCACCATGTTTTTATAAATATACCATCTGGGTCTTTGTCTTCAGATTGCTTTATTGGGTTATACAAACGAATGGTGTTAGTTCCTGTGACCGATGCTTGCATTTGGATTTGTGGGTAGTGAATACCCGGCTCAAAATCTAAAAAATAACGCGATAAAATAAAGCTGACTGATTGCCAATGAATGTTCATATGATGAGTCATAAAGCTGACTAGCATAGCGCGCATTCGAAAATTAATGTAACCCGTTGCTGCGAGGCAGCGCATGCACGCATCAATAATAGGAATACCTGTTTGACCTTGCTCAAAGCGCTTTAAGTGCTCTGCAACGAGTTCATCATCGCGATAGGGGTAGTGTAGGTAGCCCGCGTTTTGCGGTGCAAACTCCATGCTGCATTGAGTTTCGAACTTTTGCATAAAATGGCAATGCCAATGAAGCCTAGATTCAAAAGCATGTAATGAGCGACGCCAGCTTAAAGGCTGCTTTACTAAATAGTATTTTAGGGTTTGATAAACTTGTCTGAGGCTTAGGTTGCCAAAAGCTAAGTAAGGCGAAAGCCTAGAGCATGAACCTCTACTTTTGGAAGGACTTGAGATGCCACTTTGGTAGTTTTTTGCACGCTCTTCTACAAAGCTCTGTAGGCAAGCTCTAGCTGCATGAGGGCCACCATATTGAAACTGCGGGTCGTGCTTTAGAAAATCATTAACACAGGTCGCGGCTTGGTAATTATGAGGCAGCACTGCATTAAAGGCTTGCCAATTTGGCGTTACAAGACGTTGGTTCATCACGCCATGCCAATGTGCTTGCCAATCAAACTGTTTTGGCCGCGCTCGTTTTACACCTCCAAGTGGCGTTTCGTGCCATGGAATTGCTTTACTGTTTAGCCAGCGTGTGACCTGTTTATCTCGCTCAAATGTATTGTTTAGGCCTATTTCTTGATGACTATAAACCCCTGCAATATCAAAATCTTCACTGAGGGTTTCTAACAAGGTAATCATTTCTTGATTATAAATGGCGATTTCAGCGTTGTATTTTTCAAGTTGTTGGTTGATGTCTTTTAGTGACTGAGCAACAAAACGCCAGTGCCTTAAGCTGTAATGGGGGTCGTCGAGTAATAGAGGCTCAAAATTATAAATGAGTAAGCAAGGCAGGTCTGATGCAATCGCACTGGCAAGTGGTTGATGATCAGACAGTCTTAGGTCACGTTTGAACCAAACAAGATTTACTTTTTGTTTTTTTGAGTCTGCCATAAACGTGGAGTTGAAAAAGTGTTTTGCTCTTAATACGTAACAAGTTACAACTTCGATTAATTGCTACAACGATCCACAAAGTTTCCACATTTGTAGCATATTGCCCACACACTTTTGAATGATATTCAGATTATGCTTATGGTCAATTGAATGACATAAGAGGTTCGCTATGAAGCATTTATCTGCACTTTCTGTTTTAGCTATTTCGTTGTTAGTCACAGCGCCCGCTTGCTTTGCTCGCGATCATCAAGGCGGTCCACCCCAGCGACCTGACTTTACGACGATTGATATTGATGGCAATGGGGTGATTGATTTTACTGAGTTTAGTGAACAGCCTATGCCAGAAGATATGCTGCAAACCATTTTTAATGACATGGATACTGATCAAAATGGTGAAGTAACTGAAGACGAGTTCAACAACCATAAACCACCAAAACGTAAGGAAAATCAACGATGATCAACAGTGTCTCATCGGGTGCGAATTTTCAGCCCATGCAACGACCGCAAGCAGAGCCGTTAACCAGTGAACAGACAGAGTTAATGAATGAAACTTTAGCTCAGTTTGATCCTGAAAACTTAACTGCAGAAGATGCACAATCTATTATGCAAACATTTAAAGATGCGGGTATTCAACCAGGTCAAGAAATGGAAACAATTATGGCTGAAGCAGGCTTTGATGCCGCTGAAGTCGGTGAATTAGGTCGTCCTGAAGGTGAGCGTCCTCCTGGTCCGCCACCACCTCCGCCTAGTGGTAACTCACTTGAGCAGGTTGATACTGAAGAAGTTGTCAGTTATTTAGATGAGTTGTTAGCGCAATATTCTGATCAACTGGGAGAAGAAGATAAAGAAGCGATTCTAGCCTCTGTGCAAGAAAAGTTTGGTTTATCTGAAGGTGAATCGCTGTTATCGGTCACAGCGTAAATCACAAAGCGGTCATGATGACCGCTTTTTTATGCTCTGCTAATTACAGTGCTGCAGCAAAAGTCTTTATTTCGTTTTGTGCTGCTTCTAAGCTTTGCTCTGCACCCGGCATCGCAAGACCTTCGGCATAAATAAAATCAACGTCAGTCATACCCACAAAACCAAGTACATCTTTTAAGTATTTAGTTTGTGTATCCATGTCAGTGCCTTGATACAAACCACCACGTGCTGCAAGTACCACCACTTTCTTGTTTGCAATTAAACCTACAGGGCCTTGCTCAGTGTATTTAAACGTAATACCAGCACGAGCAATACGATCAATCCAAGCTTTGAATGTTGATGGAATTCCAAAGTTGTACATTGGTATACCAATAACAATCAGTTCGTTATCGTTAAGTTCAGCAATTAAATCGTCAGAAATTGCAGCAAGTGCTTTTTGCTCATCGCTACGCTCGTTTGCATCAGTCATCCAAACAGCCATTTCTGTCTGCGTTAAGTGAGCAATCGCATTGTCGCTTAAATCGCGCGTTGTTACTGAAATTTGTTGGTTGTTAGCAAGTTGCTCAACAAATTGTTGGCTAAGTTTGGTTGAATTACCTTGTTCACCATTTAAAGATGAATTTAACACAAGTACTTTTTTCATCATGTCACCTAAGAAAACTGAAGTAGTGCAGCCATTATAATTATCAAAAAATAAATTAATAATGCTATTAATCGAGTGTTATGTTCGTTTTAAGCGAATGAAAGATATGCCTAAGTTTTTTTGAGTTAGTCTTTTTTTGTAATTTAATGTTAATATTGTCGGAACAATAAAAAAATGGACTTTACTATGAAGTACTTACTGCTTACATTTTTTGCAGTGCTGAGCTTAATGCCCCGTGCTGCTGAAAACACGCAACTCCCTGTAGAATCATTCGCCTCTTTACGCGCTTTTAGCCAAGTAAAATTTTCGCCTAGTGGTGAACACATATCGTTTATTCGAAATGTGAATGGTGAGTTGGTTTTAATGGTTTATAACCGCAAAACTAAAGAAGCAGATGCTGTTATTCGTTCAGATAATCACACTATCTTCTTCGATTGGTATGAATGGGCAAATGATGAGGTACTGCTTTTAGGTGCACGCTATATTCAACGTCAATTTGGCGGCCCTAAATATACATCTACGCGTTTATATGCGTATAACATTGGTGGTGATGGAAAAGCGAAACTGGCTATAAAGCCTAACTTTAATCGTAATGAACGCCAACCGCAATTTGGTGATCAGGTCATCAGCTTTTTACCCGATCAAAAAGATAAAATTTTAGTTCAAGGTGACTTTGATGTTGCCAATGCCCCTGGCGTGTATGAACTTAATTTAAGTACACTTCGTAAGAAAAAAATTCAGCGCTCACGCAGTAAAGTGATTGATTGGACAGCAGACCGCCAAGGTAATGTGCGTATTGCCCTTAAAATGGATGAAGACGAATTCGAATATATTCTTTACGATGAAGATAGAGATAACCGTAAAACGTTATTTAAATATAAAGCATTTACCCCTGATGTAGTGACTGTTTTGGGCTTCGATAAAGACCCTAATATTCTTTATTTCAAAGCTCTTAAAGATGGCTATGATGCGCTTTATAAAATGGACCTAACGACCATGAAAAAAGAGTTAGTGTTCAGCGATGATAATTATGACTTCGACGGTCATATTTTCTACTCACCACTTACAGGTGAAGTAGCAGGCTTTACACACTCTCAATTAGATGAAGGGATCCGTTACTGGAATGAAGATTTAAATAAGCTCTATACAGGTTTACGCGCTGTTTTACCAAAAGATAAATTTGACATAGATATCATTGATACCAGTAAAGATCAGCGCCAATATGTGCTTTATTTAACAAGTGATGATAGTGCTGGAACTTACATGATTGGGAATCGCGATACCAGTGAGCTAACGGTATTTGCAAGCGCATTCCCAGATGTAAATGAAACAGTTTACAGCGGTAAAAAGAAAATCAGTTATAAAGCCCGTGATGGTTTAACTATTGAAGGGTATTTAACTTTACCTGTGGGTTACAAAGAAGGCGATAAACTACCCACTATTGTGTTCCCGCATGGTGGCCCTATGGCTCGTGATTACGCTGGTTTTGACTATTGGACTGCATTACTTGCTTATAATGGTTATGCAGTACTGCAACCAAACTTCCGTGGTTCTAGTGGCTATGGCCATGAATTTGAGATGGCTGCAGTTCAAGGTTTTGGTAAAGAAATGCAAGATGACTTGCAAGATGCGGCGAATTGGCTTGTTGAGGAAGGTATCGCTAATAAAGATAAAATCTGTATTGGCGGGGCAAGTTATGGTGGTTATGCTGCATTAATGGCGGTGGTTAAACACCCAGAAACATTCAAATGTGCAGCAAGCTTTGCTGGCGTTACTGATCTTGAGCGTATTGTTAGTAAAGCGCGTTATTTCACTAATAAAGAAATTGTGCGTAAGCAATTTGGAACTGATGGCGATAAACTAGAAAAAGTGTCGCCTGTTAATTTTGCAAAGCAAATTAATCGTCCGGTGCTATTGGTTCATGGCTCTGATGATAATGTAGTGCCTGTTTATCATAGCCGTGAAATGGATGATGAACTTAAAGACGAAGGTAAAGATGTTACTTACATTGAGCTTGAAGATGGCGATCATTACTTATCGCACCAGCCATACAGAATTAAAACGTTGAAAGCGTTTTTAGAGTTCTTCGATAAGAACTTGAAAAACTAGAATTAGCAAAGAAAAGGCGACCTAGGTCGCCTTTTTTAATACCTGATTCTGTGTCAATTTTATTTATAAGCTAATTCAGCATCAATATTGCGCATTAAGTTGGTGACCCAATTGATATATTGGCGGTGGATTTTTTTGCCATTGTAATCAAGGTTGATCGAATCTTTGTAATCAATAGAGTATTCTTGCTCGTTAAACGTTATATCAACGCGTAATTGGTGTTTACGAATATCAAGTTTACCTAAAATTTGACCTTCGGCATTTGAACGACACGTCCAGCCTAGTTTCATACATGCTTTTAAAATATTGGTTTTGATACTTTCAAGGTCATGTTGGCCAGACGCCATTTGCGGTACAGGGTTTGCGTCAAAGTTACGAATAGGCACACTGGTGCTACAAGCAGAAAGTGTAAGTAGGGTAAAAAGTGCAAGCGCTGCCTTTTTCATAGTAAGTCCTTTTTGGAAATAAAATCAGCGCGATTATGCGCTTTTTTTACCCGAGGGTCTAGGCATCGGGTAAAAACCACGCACTAATTGCACCAAGTAAGCCTAAGATACTGTAGAAAAAAATTAACTCAGCAGTAGTTAAGTAGGTATTTAGTAAGCCGACGCTACCTAGCAGTAATAATATAACTCCGATCACCGTATTACTAACAGAGACATAGTCAGTGCGCTTGTTTCCTTCAGCCATATCAACAAGGTAGGTTTTACGACCAAGGCGAACCCCTTGATGAGCTACGGTGAGTAAAAAATAACAGAGCGGTAATAGCCAAAACTCATTGAGCGTTTGTGGGCTTAGATAAGCAACTAAATAAACGGCGAAACCGTTGAGGGTGACGAGCATTGCAGCAAACACTAATACCTTGCGGCTCGATAAGTCACTTAGTCGACCCCAGATAGGCGCAGAGACTAAGCTGGCAAGCCCAGAAAGCGCCATAAACGTAGCAAGTAGTGAAAAGTCGAAAGCCTGTTCACTAGCAAGAACGATATAGAACGGGGCGCTCAAAGCAGAACATAGCAACAACGCACGGGTGATAATAAAGTGGGCAAATTGTTTATCTTGGTAAAGCAGTTTTAATTTTGATAAAGCATGCAAAAAGCCGTTTTCAGCGCCCTCGGTTGCGCCCTTGTATTCTTGAATGCGGCTATAACTGAGCGCTGCAAACAGCCACATTAAAGCGGCCAGCATTAAAGCAACATACACCCCATTTTCATAGCCAAGGCTTTGTAGATACCATAAACCAAGACCAAATGTGAGCGTTGCAAATCCGGCAAAACTCGCAGCAAGACCGCTAATACTGCCTCGTTGTTGTTTAGGTATGACCTTGCCTAATACATCTTTTGCAGCAATGGAATTAAAGCCACGAGCAAGGCTAAAGATAATCAAAATCGCGATGATAGCAAAACCTGCTGTTGCACCTTGAAGTGTTAAAGCACAAATAAGCATGCCTACAATACACAAAGCTTGCACTATGGCGCCAATCACCCAAACCCACTTTCTAACTGGGAGCCTACGAATAGCACTGGCGATGGCCAGTTGTGGCAACATTGAGCCTGACTCACGAATAGGCACAAGCCAAGCAATAAAACTACTTGGTACATTAATGCTTTGCAGTAGCCAAGGCAGAGTCACTTTAGGGTTTAGCAGGGCATCTGCAAACTTACTAAATAGTTGGCTCACTAATAAAGTAATAAAATTGCCGGGTACCACTTTACAAGCAGCTTCATCAATCGCTTTACAGGCACGGGCATCTTCGGTATTGCTAAGACGTTGATAGATATCTTCTTTACTGAGCTTTTTCATACTGTTTATTTTTATGAAAAAGGGCCGTTAAGCCCTTAAAAATCTTCCTTAGAGTGGCGCTCTGCTAATTGCTCAGCTTCATCACCCCAAGTTCTATTGACTCTACGACCTCGTTTTACAGCAGGGCGGCGCTCAATTTGTTTTGCCCAGCGCATCACATGGCTGTATGACTCAACATCTAAGAACTCTGCCGCATCGTATAAATTGCCAAGTACCAAGCTGCCATACCAAGGCCAAATAGCGATATCGGCAATTGAATATTCGCTACCAGCCATATAGTCATGGTCGCTTAAATGACGGTTTAATACGTCTAGCTGGCGTTTTACTTCCATGGTGAAGCGATCAATTGGGTACTGCATTTTAAATGGTGCATAACTATAAAAGTGACCGAAGCCTCCGCCTAAGTAGGGGGCAGAGCCCATTTGCCAAAACAGCCAATTACGACATTCTGTTTTACTGGCGTGATCGCTTGGGATCAGCGCATCAAACTTTTCTGCCAGGTATTGTAAAATTGCACCTGACTCGAACACGCGAGTAACGGGTGTGGTACTGTGATCCATTAAGGCTGGGATTTTTGAATTAGGGTTAACACTGACAAACCCTGAAGAAAATTGGTCACCATCGCCAATTTTAATTAAAAATGCATCGTAGTCGGCTTCATCAATACCAAGCTCTAATAGCTCTTCGAGCATGATAGTGACTTTTTGGCCGTTTGGTGTCGCAAGCGAGTAGAGTTGTAGGTCATGTTTACCAACGGGCAAGTCTTGCTCGTGGGTTGCACCTGAGACCGGACGATTTGTCTTCGCCCATTCACCACCGTTTTCTGCATCCCATTGCCACACTTTAGGTGGCGTATAACTGTCGGTATTACTCATTGAAACTCCTAAATTGTGCTTTAATGAATGTCATTACGAGACTACCATCCTAGTTGATCAGATAGAGCAAGGGAAGTACAGTTATTAATTATGAATAACAAGGAGGATGACATGAAAAAGCATGGTTTAGCCATTGGCCTTGAGCGCACTGGCACGACTTTTTATCTCACAATGAAAATTGTTGGGAAGCTTACCCACGAGGATTATAAAACTCTCACTCCGCTTATAGATAATGCTGTAGCGGCAGTTCCGAGTGCAAAAATAAGAGCCTATGTTGATATTACTGAACTAGAAGGCTGGGAGTTACAAGCCGCGTGGGATGATTTTAAGCTAGGCCTTAAACACAACAAAGAGTTTTGCCGTATAGCAGTAGTTGGTAACAAACACTGGCAACAAGTGGCAAGCAAAGTGGGTAACTGGTTTATCAGTGGCGAAGTGAAATACTTTGAAGACCCGATTATTGCCTCTGAGTGGTTACACGAATAAGGAATTAAGTGATAGAAAACAGCCAATTAAAGGTGGCGACATTTAATTTATATAATTATTTAGCGCCACCTGACGCCTTTTATGATTTTCAGCGCATTTATAGCGCTGAGCAATGGGCCAAAAAGCAGCGCTGGTTGGCCGATTACCTTAAAAATCAGCAGCCAGATATTATTGGCTTTCAAGAAGTGTTCAGTATCAATGAACTAAAACATCAAGTTAACGCAGAGGGTTACCCTTATTTTGCAGTCGTTGATGAGCCAACGGTGATTGATGACTTTATTTATCGCGATTCGGTTGTGGCCATTGCCTCACGCTTTAAAATTGTTGCTGTCAGTCAGGTTGAGGCAGAGCAAGATGATATTTTAGCGATGGGCTTGAGCGATAATTTTAACTTTAGCCGCAGTATTATTCGCGCAACACTTGAAGTACCTCACTTAGGACATGTCGATTGCTATGTAGTGCACTTTAAATCTAAGCGCAGCATGCTCCATCACCAAGATGATGAAAGCCACAGCGAACAGCAAAACTTAGTTATGCAGTTAAAATCGCAAGCCCTTGGGCGCTGGGCATCAAGTATGCAGCGTGGCAGTGAAGCAGCGCTGTTACTCGTTGAAATTATTAAGCGCAGAGCGCACACCAATAACCCTGTGATTGTGATGGGGGACTTTAATAATGAGTTACACGATGGTGTGCTTAACCATTTAATCGCTGACCACCTTCGTTTTAGCGGTCATAGCCCAAATAGCCCATCTCGTTCAGAGTTTAAACTACAAGATAGTTGGCAACTCTATCAGCGACATGTTGTCACCGAGAACGACAGAGAAGCCACCCACTATTTTGGTAGTAGCAGCTCAGTATTTGATTATATTTTGTTATCCCGTGAGTTTGATGCCGGGTTTCAGAGCAGCTTTTTCGAGGTAGTTGATTATCACACCTATGATCAGCACTTAATCAACCCACAGTTTGCCTATGATGATCAAAGTACCGACCATGGCGTTGTGATGGTGACAATGAAGTTAAGAGACTAGAAGCTTATAGCTTTCAGCTTTCAGCTTTCAGCTTTCAGTTTAAAGCTTAGGGCTCTTTTGTTTATCACGTTTTGCCATAATATAACCGATAAATGCGCCGCTGATTGCGCCGAATAAATGGCTTTCGAATGAAATATGAACGCGCTGCGGAAAAACACCCCAAATCAGGCCGCTGTATAACACAACAACCGCAATACTGATTAAAATGGCTTTGAATGAGCGGTGCATAATGCCGTAGCTAATTAAATAGCCCCATAAACCGTAGATAACACCACTTAGTCCTACATGAATATTGCTGCGGCCAAATAGCCATACTAGTAATCCACCAATGAGCGCAGTACCGGCAAACACCAGCCAAAAGCGTTTAACGCTAAATTGGCAAACTAGCCAGCCGAGAATAGCAAATGGCACTAGGTTACTAAAAAGGTGTGCCCAGCCACCATGTAAAAATGGCGCAAAAAATACCCCTGATAAACCAGACATCTGCCTTGGTAATATACCTAAACCGTTTAAATTTATGCCGGGTAGGGAATTAACTATTTGCAGTACCAAGCACACCAGCATAATGCCGAAAATTGCGAATCGTTTACTACTGATAGGAGGAATTTTGACAGTTTTTTTTTCAGTCATGATGAGAAGCTCTTAAATCAATGTGACCGAATGAGTATAACTTATTAAAAGTGAAGGTAAACACCTTGATATGCAAGGTGTTTACTAAAGGTCTAGGGCATGTTGACCTAGTCTAACCTAATTTGGTCAGTAGTTTTTTCGCGGCAAGCTCAGAGCTTGCAGGGTTTTGCCCTGTAATTAGTAGGCCATCTTCAATTGCAAGCTCGCCCCAGTCATCAGTTTTTTGATACTGACCACCTTGTTTGATTAACTCATCTTCAACAAGTAATGGCACAACATTGGTAAGCTGTACGGCATCTTCTTCTGAATTACTAAAGCCTGTTACTTTTTTATCAAATACCACAGATTTACCAGCGGCATTTTTCGCATTCAGTAATACGGCACTGGCGTGACATACTGCACCGACTGGCTTATCTGAGTTAAGAAATTGCTCAATTAAGCTAATCGAATCTTGGTTATCAACTAAATCCCATAACGGACCATGGCCACCTGGGTAAAATACCGCATCAAAATCATCGGCTTTAACTTCAGCAAGAGGTTTAGTATTAGCCATTAAAGTTTTTGCTGCGCTGTCTTGCTCAAAACGTTTTGTGGCATCGGTTGCCGCATCAGGGGCTGCACTGTTTGGATCAACCGGAGGTTGGCCACCTTTAACAGAGGCTAAAGTTACCTCTACACCAGCATCAATAAAGGCGTAGTAGGGTGCTGCAAATTCTTCGACCCAAAAACCCGTTTTATGGCCTGTATCGCCAAGCTGATCGTGTGAAGTAAGTACCATTAAAATTTTCTTAGCTGACATAGTGAATCCCTTTTTGTGTATTAAACATCGTCGATAACACTATAGGGGTGAAAATAGAGTTAAACAACGCAGATAAATTTGACTTCATTGGATTAATAATTGATACAATGATTCAGGTTCGGTTAGGAGTTTGTATGAAAGTATCGTTTGAGCAGCTAAAAAGTATGGTGGTATTTGCCCACATTGTGCGGCAAGGCAGCTTAACTAAAGCGGCTCAACAACTTGGTCTATCAAGGGCTGTAGTTAGTTATCACTTAAAGAAATTAGAACAGCAATTAAAGCTCACGTTACTTAACCGCTCAACGCGTACCATGACCCTCACCGAAGCAGGTATGGCTTATTATGAACGTTGTCAGGCTATCACCGAGCACGCTGAGGCTGCTAACTTACACCTTGAGAACTTAAAGAGTGAACCGGTTGGGGTTATTAAATTGAGTTGCCCGGTGAATGTAGGCTTGCAACTTGTGGTACCGGCACTTGCTCAGTTTAAGCGTTTGTATCCGAAAATTGATCTTGATTTACAGCTTAGTGATGATGTGGTTGATATCATCAAAGAAGGCTACGATTTAGCGATTAGAGGCGTGGCCCTTGAAAGCTCAAACTTACAAGCCACTAAACTTGCAAGTATGGCGACTTGCTTATGTGGTTCAGTCGATTACTTTACAAAATACCCTATACCAAAGAGCATTGCTGATTTAGCAGAGCATACATGGGTGGTGTATCAACCAAGTAGTGCTGTTGTCACGCTCGAAAAAGAGAAACGCCGCTTTGAGGTGGCAGTTAGTGGTGGCATAAGTACCAATAACGCTGCTGCACGAACTGCCTTTGTAGAAGCTGGGCATGGCTTAGCTAAAATCCCAGTTTATGATGCATTGCCAAGGATCAAAGCAGGATTGTTACGCACAATCTTAGATGATTACAAAACTGCCGATATTGAACTCTATGGCGTATTCCCGCCAGGGGCGGCGGGAAGTAAAAAAATGCGGGTTTTACTTGATTACTTGAAGGATTATTTTACTAATCAAGTTGCCACTATGACGATTTAAACAAGCGTGCGATTAAATAAAGCAACGGCTTGTTGATACATGCTGATGGCAAGGGCTGGATCGTATCGGTCGCCTTCGTCGCGCATAAACGCATGTTGGGCGTTCACTTCTTGCCACTGGTAATTAATGCCTGTTGCCACCGCTTGTTGGTAAATTTTAAGGCGGCCTTCTTTTGGTACATGAGGGTCTTGTTTACCCCAAACAAAATGAATTTCACCTTTAATATCTGCCATGCGCTCAAATGAGTTATTACCTGCTTGTGCTGGTAAAGTATCGCTGTGTATATCTGTCGCGTATAAACAAAAAGCGGCTTTGATACTCGGGTTTAATGCAGCACGGTATGCAAGGTGACCACCAATACATACGCCCATGGCACCTACATTGCCTGTGCAGTAATCTTGCTGACGTGCAAATGCAATTAAGGCGTCAGTATCTGAGTCATGGCTCTCAAGCGGTTTTGCCCATTTGTCGGCATTGCCTTTGTCTTTACCTGCATCATCATAGGCAAGTACTGTCCCAATAGGATTTAACTCATGAAAAACTTCTGGCACTAACACGACAAAGCCATGACCAGCAAGTATTGCCGCAGAGCGTGCAATTGGTGCTGTTTCTTGGAAAATCTCAGAGTAGAAGATAATACACGGGTATTTACCTTCTTCTACAGGGCGATAAATACTGGTGCGCATTTCACCTGTGTTGGTCGCTATGTCGTGGCTATGGTGCTGAATAATCATGTTTATCCTTGTAAAAAACGGTTTAGCTAATAATACCTCAGCCCCACCTTTTGGACGAGTAAAAGCCCTTGAAATTTATTGATGCTCAGTTAACTCTCTGAGGCAGGATACTGCATACAGCTTGCGTAATAGGTAAGAGTAGCAGGCCAGTCAGAGAAAATAGCCATCACACCCACTTGCTTAGCAAGGACGTCTACCACTTTCATCATTTGCCCATCTTGTTTAATTACACGGGCAATCGACTGGTAATAATAACCACCGCCATTATTTAATGGACCAGAGCGCTCTAAACTCCAAGTAATGATGTTCAGTCCGGCTTGTTTAGCTTTAATAGCATAAAGCGATGGCACGATTGCACCTGACTCATCAAGGCTTAAAAGCATCCACATTGGCGGTGCGATAATGCGTACTCCATCGTCATACAGAGCCTGCATTGATGGCTGCCAAGTTGTTTCATCCATCGCATCAAAGTCTGCTTGCTCATCTCGGCCATCAAGATAAATACTGTTGCTCGCAAATTCAGGGTGATTGTTTAGCCAATACTTCACATCTTCAAGATTAAATGATTGCGGATACACATCATCGCTATTCACACCTAAATCCCGATACTCATCAAGCATTTTTTGCGCATAATCTTGCTGGCTAAAACCGTTAAATGGCATGCTAACTTCTGGGCTTTTTAGCTCGGGTGTCATTTTTACACCCAGTGATTTGAATAACTCAATGCTTTGCTGGTGGGTCATAACAGTGCCACTGTTTGCGTATAAATCAGTGCGCCAGCTTGGTGTACCTTGCATATATTCTGCGACGGTTTTGGCATTTGCATTGGCGCCATCCATTTTAGCTTTTAAGGTTAAAAACTCAGCTTGGGTGATATCGCTGGTACAGCATTTAGCCTGAGCTGGTTGGCCGTCTTTGGCCGGGGTAAAAGGTTGGCTGCATTTTGCAGCGAGCTCAGGAATCGCTAAAATGTTGGTAGTGGTGTGTAAATCACACTGTGAATGGCGACACACGAGTTGTTTGTCTTTAGTAAAGGCGACGTCACATTCAAGTACGCCAGCGCCCATTCTTGCAGCGGCTAAATATGACTCTTTGCTGTGCTCAGGAAACTGCATGGGGGCACCGCGATGACCAATTACAAAATCAGTTTTATAGAAAGGGCCATTAGCGCATGTCGCAAGTTGCTGCTTTAAAGGTCCATCTGTCATCTTGTCGATTAAATAGTAAGGCCTAGCACCCACTTGCACTGCCTGCTCCTCAGGCAGACTTTTACAACCTTGAATAATGAAAACTAAACAACATAAAACCAGTGTGCGCATAACAGCATTCCTCTAATCTAATCGAGTTTAGCCTATCATTGCTCCATGGCAGTTTTATTAAGTTTCTGATTTATAATAAGTGCTAATAAGATAATCGCTGCGCCGATGGTAAGCTTGATGATATCGGCATCACGATTCCAAATCACAATGTTAACGATGATCCCTGCTGGAATCAGGAGATTATTCATTACGGCCAAGGCACCTACATTGACGATGGTCGCGCCCTTATTCCAAGCAAAATAACCAAGCCCTGAAGCAATCGTGCCTAAGTAAATTAACACGCCCCATTGTGTCGTTGTGGTGGGTAGCTTACTGGTATCCCCAAATAAACCGTAACAAATCAGTGCGACAATTAAAGCGCCAATAAAGAACCAAGCAAACACCCGAGAGTGGGGGAGCTGCTCATCTTGCATTAAACGTTTGTAGGTTACTTGCCCAGTGGCAAAGCAAATATTGGCAGCCTGCACCATTAACATACCAATAAGGTAGTTCTCATCGACGCCTTCATAGCGAATAGCAACGGCGCCTAAAATAGCCAGTAATGCGGCGAATAAAAACTTGGCATTAAAACGTTTTTCAAGCAAATCGTTTAACAAAGTGATGTAAAGTGGCGTCATTACCGTGAATAGCAGTACCTCGGGCACGCTAAGGTACAAAAACGAATGGTAATAGAAGCTGTACATCACACCAAGTTGTACTGCGCCAATAGCCATGAGCTTTAGGGCTAAGGCTTTAGGAGTTTTACGCCAGTGTAAAAAGGGCAAAAATACGCAAGTTGCCAAGCCAATACGCATTAATACACTAAACCATGCATCCACTTGGCCTGCTAAATAGACACCAATAAGACTAAACGAAAAAGCCCAAAGCAGGGTTACAGCAAATAAGTAGGTCATGTTATTCGAGTTATGTGCAAAAAGGGCAGTGTATATGAGATGGCTGAAAATTAAAATTGCCCATGACGGATAATACGCGGTCATGGGCAATGGGGGGGTTAGGGTTGGCTGGCAACAAAGGCTTTGGCTTGTTGCTTTAAAAGCTCAAGTGCGTTGCTATCGTAAAACGTGCTGTGCGAGACAACACCCTTTAGCGTTTGTATATTACGAATATCAATAAGCGGGTTTTTTGAAAGCAAAATGAGATCCGCTACTTTGCCTTCACTAAGGGCACCGTATTGCTGTTGTTTATTTAAAAATTTAGGCCCCGCAAGTGTCGCAGCTTGCAGCGTTTGCAGTGGTGTTAGGCCATATTCAGTAAAAATACTCAGTTCTTGGTGTAAAGAAAGCCCCGGATAAATATACGAATTTAAAAAGCCTGCATCTGTGCCTGCAATAATGCTCACACCTGCTTGTTGGGCGATAGGGAGTAACTGTGCGGTTTTAATAAAACGCTCTTTGCGCTGTTTGATTTGTGCAGGGGTGTCTTTGTTAGCTCTATCAACTCGCCATTGATAAGTCGCTTTTAAACCCTTACCTAAATAATCTAAATAGGCATCGTCCTGATGATTATCTTCATCAATGTAAGCCGTTATTTTGCCACCAATCAAGGTTGGCACCACGGCGGTGTCGTTGTTAGCAAGAACCGTAAACTTCTCAATGGCTGTTGGTTCATCAAACTGCGCGGTGATAATGGGCAGCGCAGTGCGATAGCTCAGCTCTTTTGAGGCAACCTTTGCAGAAATATCCGCTTCGTTTTTAGCCGCAGCTTTAAGCATATAGGTCATATGCTCAATAGCATCAAGCCCCGCCTTGGAGACATCAGTCACAGACAATGAAAATGGAATATGCCCCGAAATTTGGTAACCCCGTTTTTTAACCTCTTTTACTGCCTTTAGATAAAGCTCAGGCGTTAAAGCGCTGTCGGTAATTTTGATAAAATCAACGTCCATGCTGTCTAACAGATCCATTGCAGCATGCATTTCTTCAGTCGTTTCTACTTCTAAATCACCAGGCCAAATAGACCCTTTACCTTCTAATTTCGGGCCTGAGGTGAAAATAGTTGGCCCCACTAACTGACCTTGTTTTACTTGTTCTCGCCAGCTAAGTACAGATTCACTTAAATCAGCCGCAGCATCACGAACAGTCGTTACGCCGTAAGCTAAATACAGTGGCAAGAGCTGTTTATTCTCTTCAATAAGCTCATCACCACCGCCAAAATGAACATGCATATCCCATAGACCAGGCATGACATACTGACCTTTGGCATCAATCAATGTTGAGCTTTGATAGTGGCTACTTAAAGATTTATCGCTACGTTTAATGATAATTCCATCGCGAATGGCAAGAGATTGCTGTGTTGCGATAGCCCCAGTTTGCATATCAATAATTTGGGCGTTTTCTATCACGATATCGGCACGCTCATCTGGGGTTGATGAACATGCAGCTAATGCTGAGCAAAGTCCTAAAAGTAAAGCGTTTTTCATGTGTGAGCTCGTGTTTTTCTTTGAGATTAGCAAAAACGAGTTAACTGACAACGACTTTGAGGTGAATAGGAATAAAAGCGGGGTGAAAATTTAATTGATACTTAAAAAGTATGAGGGTTGCCCCTCATACTCTAAACAACAGTGTGATTATTCAACTAAACCACGACGCTTTAATAGTGCGTCTGTTGTTGGTTTTTGACCACGGAACTCAATGTAGCTTTGCATTAAGTCGCGGCTGTTACCTTTTGATAAAATCTCTTTACGGAAATTATCACCGTTTTCACGTGTTAAGCCACCTTCTTCGGTCATGTGTGCAAACGCATCTGCTGCGAATACTTCAGTCCAAAGGTAAGCGTAATAACCCGCTGAGTAACCACCGGCAAAGGTGTGGCTGAAGTAGCAAGACTTATAGCGTGGTGGTACTGGGTAGTAAGCAATACCGTGCTTGTCTAATGCATCATGTTCAAACTTTTGAACGTCTGTAATGTCAGCATCAACACCAAATGAGTGCCATTCCATATCAAGCAGTGCCGCAGCTAAATACTCAGTTGTATCAAAGCCTTGGTTGAATTTTTGTGACTCAAGTACTTTATTTAAAAGCGCTTTTGGAATTGGTTCACCTGTTTTGTAGTGCTTGGCATAGTTTGCCAGTACTGTTGGTTCAATATTCCAGTCTTCGTGTGCTTGTGAAGGGAACTCAACAAAGTCACGAGCAGTGGCTGTACCCGCTAAGCTTGGGTATTTAACATCAGAGAATAAACCGTGTGCAGCGTGACCAAACTCATGGAACATAGTCGTTACTTCAGAGAAAGTCATGAGTGTAGGTTGGCCTTCAGCTGGCTTAGGAATGTTCTGTGCGTTGTAGATCACAGGCATAGTGTCTTTAAGACCGCTTTGGCTAACATAAGCACTCATCCAGGCACCACCACGTTTACCTTCACGTGCGTAAGGGTCCATGTAGAATAGGCCGATAGCGCTACCGTCTTCGTTAAATACTTCAAACACCATGACGTCTTCGTGATAAACCGGTAGGTCTTTACGCTCTTTAAAGGTAATACCGTAAAGTTTATTCATCGCAAAGAATAGACCGTCGTGGATCACTGACTGCATTTCAAAGTAAGGCTTAACTAAAGCTGGGTCTAAGTCGTACTTCTCTTGGCGAACTTTTTCAGCGTAAAACGCCCAGTCCCAAGGTTGAAGTGCAAACGTTTCACCTGACTTTTTGATTACTTGCTGGATTTGCTCTGCTTCTGCTTCTGCTTTAGCAACCGCTTTCGGTGCTAAGTCATCAAGGATGCCGTAAACATTTTCAGTTGTTTGCGCCATACGGTTAGTCATTACATACGAAGCCCAGTCTTTATAACCAAGTAATGCTGCTTTTTCTGCACGTAGCTTAGTTTCTTTAATGATGATAGGGCTGTTTGTTGCTTGTGCACGCGTTGAAGACGTTGTCCAAATCTTTTCACGAAGCTTGCGGTTTTCAAGGCTTTGTAAGATAGGTTGGCGAGTCGTGTTCACCAGTGTGATCATGTAACCTTCTTTACCTGCTTTTTTGGCAGCAGCTGCAAGGCTTGCAATTTCACCTTCAGATAAACCCGCTAATTCACTTTTATCTTTAACTAAAATCACATCTTCTTTGAATGACTTTAAGATGTTTTGTGAAAACTCAGTTGAAAGCTTGGCAAGCTCTGCGTTGATTTCACGCATTTTTGCTTTTTCAGCTTCAGTTAGTTTTGCACCTGCGTTTACGAACTTTTTGTAGTAGTAATCAACAAGACGTTGATCTTCAGCATTTAAAGACGCTTTGTTGTCGTAAATGCTTTGTACGCGAGCAAATAAAGCTTTGTTTAAGTAAATGTCATCAGTGTGAGCTGACATAATCGGCGCCATTTTCGCGGCGATACGTTGGTACTCACTGTCAGAGATTAAACCCGATAGATTAAAAAATGCCGCTGACGTGCGGTCTAATAGCTCACCAGAGTACTCCATAGCAACAAGGGTATTTTCAAATGTTGCTGGTTCTGGGTTGTTTGCAATCTTTGCAATTTCAGCTTTTTGCTGTGCGATGCCTGCTTCAAACGCTGGCTCGTAATCTTTGGTAGAAATTTTATCAAACTCAGGGGCCATGTATTGTAAAGGGCTTGGCTTGAAAAGAACGTTTTCAACATTAGCTGTTTGTGTTTCAGCGGCAGTTTCAACTTGAGTTTGAGTGTCGGCTTGTTGTGAACTACAAGCAGATAATAAAAGCACACTAGCAATCGTAGTTGCTACTAAGGTCTTACGCATGAGAGCTCCAAAAATGTGGATAAATCTTTTCTAACTTATCAAATTTTTGGCTAGAAACAATCAAGTTTGTCGTCTGAATGGGGAATTTGAACGCAAATAATGTGATGGAGGGGATAAATGTGCGTAAAAAGCCATCAATTTTGTTTTAATGGCTCACTTAAGTAAAAAGTGGCACTAGCTGCCAGTTTAAATCTTGTTGGTAATAAATCACCATAGGTTAGTTGTAACCCAACACAAACTTTTTCTCTGAGCCAAAGCTTTCTGGCATAGCGTTGCCAAACTCTTTGTTAATTAAAGTCAGTGAGTGTTCTTGCTCAGCAAGTAAGTTTAAGATGCGGTTACGGTACTCTAAACTTGATTCAAATAAGTTTAGATCGACCAAGGGTTGTAAAGTGGCAAGTTTTTGTGTGAGCGTCATTTGTGACATTGTGTTCTCCTCGTGCTATTCAAAGCCTGTGAAACTTCAAGCTCTCTCTATGTATATAGCAGCTGTAGTCTAAAATAGTTAATAATTAGCGCATATTGCGCATAAAGAACTTAGTATTTACCAAGTTTTCACCTATTATGCCGTGCTAAACTTAGTCACAACTGAATCAAACTCATTTTTTACTAGGAATGTTAATTTATGACCCTTGCTGATCTGCAATCTGCACTATCGTTTGTCTTGTTCACCTACAACGATGTGCAAATTACTGTACTAAAAGTAATTCAAGTACCTTTGGTACTGTTTTTAATGTGGTTTGTGGTCACCTGGATTGGTCGATTAATTAAAAAAGCATTGCAGGCAAAAAACCTAGGTCCTGACACAGTTCACCTGTTCACGCGTATTTATCTTGTTGTTACTATTGCTGTGCTCGTGTTTACCTCGCTTGAGGTGCTCAATATTCCTCTGACGGCGTTTGCATTTGTTTCTGGTGCCATTGCTATCGGTGTTGGTTTTGGTGCGCAAAACATTATTAATAACTTTATTAGTGGTTGGATATTAATGTGGGAGCGGCCAATTCGTATTGGTGACTTTTTAGAAGTAGGTACAGCAAAAGGGGTTGTCGAGACTATTAATACCCGTTCAACCCGTATCCGTCGTAACGATGGTGTGCATATGCTGGTACCTAATAGCCATTTATTAGAAAACACGGTAACTAACTGGACCTTAATTGACCGTAATGCTCGTTCGTTTGTAAATGTTGGCGTTGCTTATGGTTCAGATGTGGTATTGGTTGAAAAGCTGATGAAGCAAATTCTTAATGAGCATCCAGCCATTTTAAAAACACCTGCATCGTCAGTATTGTTTGATGACTTTGCTGATAGCTCTTTAACTTTTAGCGCTATTTTCTGGGTATGTGCTGAATCAGAAGCACCGCTTCGCCAAGTGCGCAGTGAGCTGCGTTTTAGCATCTATAAAGTATTTGCTGAAAACAACATTACTATCGCATTCCCGCAGCGCGATATTCATATTGATGGTGAAATTGCTTTAACAAGGCGTAACAGCCAAAAATAAAAAAAGCGGCTAAGCCGCTTTTTTATGCTTGTTCATTGAGTTTTTTCAGCTTCAAAGCAAGTAACACCATCATTATGCCAAACACGATTGCATAGCTTGCTACTAGCCACAGGAGGGTGATTATGCCTGCGCCTGGGTTAAATATCAGGTAGCCACCAAAGATTATTGAAATAATACCGCTACCAATTAGCAGCCACTCATTACTAATCTCTTTACGTAGTTTACTCGCAATCAATATTTCAATTACACCGATAGCAATGGCCCATGCGGCAATAAAGTAGAGCATTAAGATAGCCGTTACGTTGGGAGCAAACAGGGTTACAAGTGCAGCAGCAATTGAAATCAAACCACCCACTAATAGCATCCACCAAAGTGGGTTTTCATTTTTTGAAGCAATAGCTAACCAAGTTCTAATGGCACCATCGACAAAAAAGTAAGCGGCGAAAATAAACATCAGAATCGCTAGTGAAGCTTCTGGGGCAAACCAACCACACAAGCCAAAAACGATGGCAATGGCGCCATGGATCATCAATGACGACCAATGAGGAATGAGTGAACTTGAAATCTGCATTATCGTTTTCCTTTGCTTTAGTCTCTATATAACTAACATCTCAGCGCTTACTTGCAAAGATTTTTAATTATTTTTTGTACAGTTACACAAACCATGCTCTAATTTAATTAGCTGAATATTTCAGCGATTTAATGTTTATCTAACAAGGAATAAAGCGTGAGCCGTTGTAATACCCAGTTTTCATTACAATTTAGTAAATTATTAGTGTGTTTTTTACTGTTGTTTAACGCGCCATTATGGGCAACAACCACACCAGAAGTGACCGTTAAATCCTTAATTGAAAAAGACAGCAAGGAAGAACAAGTCGAACAAAAGCCCGTCAAACAAGAATCAGAAACCAATACACCTGCAACAGCTGAAAAAGCGCAGGAACCTCTCGAAGATGACTTGCCCTATGATGCCTTTGACCGGATAACGCCACGTAGTTCAATGCAGGGTTACTTAAAAGCGGCTCGCGCTCGCGATTTTGAACTGGCCAGCCATTATCTTGATTATCGTAACTTACCTAAAGAAGTTGAGGCATTAGGAAAAATTCAACTTGCTGAAAATTTATCAGTGGTACTGGATCGTACCTTATGGGTTGATGTTGATAACTTGAGTAATAAGCCTGAAGGTAAACAAAAAGAAAGTGTGCCTAGCTATCGTGATTTGGTGGGGGAAATCAGTACATCACAAGGTAAGGTACAAATTTTATTACAACTAGTACCTGATGATAAAACAGATAATCGGATCTGGAAAATATCAAATGCAACGGTAAGTCAAATACCGTTACTCACCAAAGAGTATGGTTATAACAAAGTAGGTGAATGGCTATATGATAACCTGCCAGACATCGAATTTTTGGGGGTGATGCTTTGGCAATGGATTTATTTTGCCTTCTCATTTGTGTTGTTTTTGCTAGTCGCGATTATCATTACTCGCTTAATTACATTTATCCTAGCACATTTGAAAGTACCTGTAGAAAATGACGTTATTGGTTTTATTAATGGGCCAATTAGCCTGTTACTTGCTGTGTTTATGGCGCGTTCATTGAACGACCAATCAAATGTCACTATTGCTGTAATGGCGCTATTCCATGGCGCAACTGTGTTATTAATTGCGTGGGGTTGGATTTGTTTACGTGCTGTGGATCTTGCCAAACACAGATTAAGCCAGCGTTTTATTAAACAAGATAAGCCACAAGCGATTTTCTTATTACGACCTATAAGCAATGTAGCAAAAACTCTGATTGTCATTTCATTGCTATTTATGTGGTTTGAAAATTTAGGCTTTAATGCTACTACCTTGTTAGCTGGCTTAGGCATTGGTGGGCTTGCTATTGCCCTTGCAGCGCAAAAAACTGTTGAGAATATCATTGCTGCAATCACCCTTTATATTTCTGCGCCGGTAAAAATAGGTAATCTATGTAAATTTGGCAGTCAGTTGGGGACTGTGGAAGAAATAGGCTTAAGAGCCACGCGTATCCGAACCCTTGACCGCTCTGTCATTTATGTAGCAAATGCCACGGCAAGATCATTATAAATTGAACTTATAGAGCAAGTAGTGATCAGATCAAGGCATAATAATTACTTGGTCGCATAAATATGAGCACTACTTTTCTGAAACATTTTAATTCAATTACAGATCCTC